>CALWGN010000310.1 GCA_944380055.1 uncultured Lachnospiraceae bacterium | reverse complement strand
TCTATTGTCTTTCCTAATGACTACAATATTATTTTTTTTCTTTTAAAACATCTTTGTTATGATATAAGTAGTCAATTAAAGAAATTATTGTAAGTGCCAAAGAAATATAAATTAAAATTTGTTCTACAATATAAAATCCTGGGATATCTGCAATTAATACAATAATCATAATCATTTGAAAAGTAGTTTTCCATTTTCCCCAAATTCCAGCAGCTAATACAATACCATTATCTGCTGCAATAAGTCGAAATCCACTAATTAAAAATTCTCTTGAGATAATAACAATAACCACCCATGTAGGAATTGCGTGTAACTCTACAAAACATATTAATGCAGAACATACTAAAAGCTTATCTGCTAGTGGATCCATAAACTTTCCAAAGTTGGTTACTAATTTGTATTTTCTTGCCAAATATCCATCTAGTAAGTCGGTTAAGCTAGCAACTACAAAAAAAGCTAATGCAATCCAATTTGTCCAGCTCTCATCCATTAGCATAAAAACTACAAAAAATGGAATCATACATACACGTAAAATTGTTAATTTATTCGGCAAATTCATCATACAACTCTCCAATCAAATCGTATTCTACTGCTCCTGTAACTTTTACTTTTGCAAAATCTCCTGACATTAAATTCTCACCAGTATGAATAAAAATATATCCATCTACATTTGGTGCATCCATATAAGTTCTAGCTATATATGCATTTTCATCTGCAACTTTGCCTTCTACCATTACTTCTAACACTTTTCCTACCATATTTTCTGAACGGTCAAAAGCAATTTCTTGTTGTAATTCCATAAGAGCATCTCGGCGTTCCTCTTTTACTTCGTCTGGCACTTGATCTTCCATAGTAGCTGCTGGAGTATCTTCTTCTTGAGAATAAGCAAACACCCCTAAACGGTCAAATTCCATTTCATCAATAAATTCCATTACTTGCTCATGATCTTCTTCTGTTTCTCCTGGGAATCCAGCAATTAAAGTTGTTCTAAGTGCAATATCTGGAATTTCTTTTCTCAATTTTGTAATAATTTCAATTAAATCTTCTCTAGTTGTTCTTCTACCCATTCGTTTTAATATATTATTAGATGCGTGTTGAATAGGAATATCTAAATAATTACATACCTTTGGTTCTAATTTAATTGTTTCAATTAATTCATCTGTAATCTCTTCTGGATAACAGTATTGAATACGAATCCATTGAATACCTGACACCTTTGCTAATTCTCTTAATAGCTTAGGTAAACTTTTTTCACCATATAAATCTACTCCATAAAGAGTTGTTTCTTGTGCTACTAAAATAAGTTCTTTTACCCCTGCTTCTGCTAGTTCTGTTGCTTCTTTAATTAATTCTTCTATTGGAACGCTACGGTATTTTCCACGGATTTTTGGGATAATACAATACGTACAATGCTTATTGCATCCTTCCGCAATTTTTAAATGAGCATAATGTCCACCTGTAGTAACCATTCGCTTTGCTGATACCTTTGGTAATTCATTGTTAGAATGGAACACTTGTGGCTTGTGCTTTGCCAATGCTTCTTCTACTACCTTTGGAATATCTTGGTAAGAAGCAATTCCTAAAATACCATCAACTTCTGGCAATTCTTTTAAAATTTCTTCTTTGTAACGTTCTGCTAAGCATCCTGTTACAATTAATGCCTTACACTTTCCTTCTTGCTTATTTCTAGCCATTTCAATAATTGTATTGATACTTTCTTCCTTTGCATCTCCAATAAAACAACAAGTATTTACAATAATAATATCCGCATTTGCTTCATCATTTGTAAATTCATAACCATTGTTTCCTAGAATCCCTAACATTTTTTCTGTATCAACTAAATTTTTGTCACAACCTAATGATATAAATAATATTTTCATATAACTCTTATTTCTTTCCTATCTTATAGATTTTAATTTGTATATATTTTACATAATTATATGTAATTATTTAAGCTTATACAATTTGTATACAACTTCTATATATAAATTTAGGTGTTGCCATCATATCGCAACACCTTTTGATTACTCTGTCATTTCTGGTGTATTTTCACTTGTTTCATCTTCACCTAGAATTTTAACATTTCCCTTATAAACTTCATCTACTGCAATTGATAAAGGCTTCTTTCCATAGCTTCCCTTTACTGTTGGTTCACTACCAGAAATAAGTTGTCTTGCTCTTTTTGCAGTTGCAATAACAATAGAATAACGACTCTTTACAATTGGTTGATCACCTGGTTCTACGTCGCTGTTTACTACATTAATAAGTTCTGTGTATGATGGATGTAACATGTTATTCTCCTTTCGAAAAAGCCTTTAGCTCCTCTTTTATTTCATTTATAAATTTATAACAACTAGAAGATTTTGTATGTTGTGTTTGAATTAAATAATGTAATTGCTTCACACATTCTTCTAAATTATCATTCACTACAATATAATCATATTTATCCATAAATTCTGCTTCTTCATTGGCACGAGATAAACGGGCTTCAATGGTGGCCATATCTTCTGTACCTCTTCCCACTAATCTACGCTTTAATTCATCTGCTGTAGGTGGTGTAATAAAAACTAATAAAGTATCTGGATATTTTTCTTTTACTTGTAATGCACCTTGTATCTCAATTTCTAAAATAACATCTTTCCCTTGATCCATCTGAGAAAAAACATAATCAGATGGAGTTCCATAGTAATTATTAACATATTGAGCATACTCAATAAATTTTCCTTCTGATATTAATTGTTCAAACTCTTCTCTCGTTTTGAAAAAATATTCTCTTCCTTCTACTTCTCCTTCTCTAGGAGCTCTTGAAGTTGCTGAAATGGATAATGCATAATTATCATATTGCTTCATTAATTCTTTCATTAAAGTACCTTTTCCAGCACCAGAAAAACCTGAAACAACGACTAATATTCCCTTATTCATTTTCGTATTCCTCTTTTCTAATATCATCAATACAAGTGTTTTTCCCTTCAAATCGATTGGCAATTGTATCTGGTAATAACGCCGATAACACAATGTGCCCACTTGTCATTACAAGAATCGTCTTTGTTTTTCTTCCTTGAGTTGCATCTATAACGTTGCCATTCTCTTTTGCCGTTTGAACCAGTCGCTTCATTGGCGCAGAATCAGATCTTGAAATAGATATAATCTGCTGAGCATTAATAAAATTACCAAATCCTATATTAATAAACATAGCAACTTTATTCCTTATTCAATATTTTGTATTTGTTCTCTTACTTTTTCAATCTCTGTTTTCAAGTCAATTGCATACTGAGAAATGCTTTTATCATTTGCTTTTGATAAAATTGTATTTGCCTCTCGATTCATTTCTTGAGCAATAAAATCTAGTTTTCTTCCTATATTATCTTCTTGGAACAACGTATCTTTCATATGATTAATATGACTTCTTAAACGAACAGTTTCTTCATCAACACAAATTTTATCAGCAAAAATTGTAACCTCTGTTACTATTCTACCTTCATCAATACTTGATGTTTGAAGTAATTCTTTTACCTTATCCTCTAATTTATTACGATATTCAAATAATACCTCTGGTGAACGTTTTTCTACTTCCTCAACTAAAGATAATATATTATCTAATTTCCCAAATAAATCGTTCTTTAGATGCTCACCTTCTGTTTCTCTCGTTTGAATAAACTTTTTTGTAGCACCTATTAAAGCTTTTTGTAAAACATTCCATATTTGTTCTTCATCTTCTTCTACTTGCTCCATAGTTAACACATCTGGCATTTTAGCTAATATAGAAGTAGATACATCATTTGTTATATGAAATTGTTCTTCCATTTGTTTCATATATTTTATATATTCAGATGCTAATGTCTGATTATAATTTAAAACTACTTTTCCTTCATTATAATCTTCATAAGAAATAAATATATCGACTTTTCCACGCTGAATATATTGTTTCATTAGACTACGAATTGCAGATTCAAAGAAATTGAAACGTTTTGGCATCTTTATAGATAAATCTAAATACCTATGATTTACAGATTTCATTTCTATTACAATTTTACAATTATCATCTACGATTTCATGTCTGCCAAAGCCTGTCATACTTTTTATCATCTTAATCCTCGATTCATCTACTTTTCCATTCTTGCCTATCTATTATAAGTCATTTAAATAATCAAGTCAACTGTATTTACAATTACCTCTTTTGAAAAATTTCCTCATATAATTGGTACAGTTCTCTATAAATTGGATGTTCCTTTATAATAGAAAGTTCCTTTAATAGTTCCCCATAATACCATTTTTGACTTTCTTTTCCTCTAGAAAATCTTACCCAAAACTTTTCTTCCTCTAAATTTTCTAAATCTGCCTTGATACTTCGTAAATTAGATAATTTATCAGCACATAATAATAGCAGTTCTTCTTTATTAGACAGTTCTTTTATCTGTAAAATGGTATTTTGCTTTCTTTCTTCCCAACTTTTTTTTTTTTTTTCTGTACGTTTACCTACGAAATAAGCTACTCTATCACCAAATAGTTGTTGTATTTCTTCTAATGTAACGCTTGTATCTTCTACTACATCATGTAACAACCCTGCACAAATTACATCTTCATCAACCCCATACTGAGTTAGTATAAGAGCAACTTCAAATGGATGCACAATATAAGGTGTGTCGGTTCCTTTTCTTACTTGTCCATCATGACTCTTTGTAGCAAATTCAATGGCTTTATGTATCTTCATTTCGACTTTGCTCATAGTTCTCCTTCATCTTCATATCTCGAATTACTTTTTGACGAATTTTGTATTCTTTTGTTACTTTATCAATACTAAATACAAGGCCTAGCTCTGCCATTAAAAATACAACAGATGCTCCCCCTGAACTTATAAACGGAAGTGTAACACCAGTTGTTGGCATAGCATTACTTACAACTGCCACATTTAAAATTACTTGAATTCCTATTTGTAAAAATACACCACTAGCAATTAATTTACCGAATAAATCTGTTGCTTCTAATGCAATCACTGCAATTCGATATAATAAATATGCAAATAAAAGCAATAACAGCATAACACCTAAAATACCTAGCTCTTCTGAAACGATAGCTAGTATAAAGTCATTATGAGCTTCTGGGAGTCGAAATTTTTGCAAACTATTTCCTAAACCTTTTCCAAAAAAACCACCTAAACTTATGGCATATAAAGACTGTATGGCTTGCATTGCCTCATTGGCAGCATATTCTTCTGGAAATAGCCAAGCCTTAATACGACTTCCACGAAAACCTCCTGTCGTTGAGTCTACATCAGGACCTTGGAAATAGAATAATGCAATGGTTAAAAGTCCTAATATTATAACACTAAGAGCAATTCCTGAAAAAATCTTTACATCTTTATGTGCAATAAAAATCATTAAGATACCCATTCCAGCTATAATAATAGCAGTACTCATATTTCTAGAAATTAATAATACTAGTCCACTTAATATAGCAACATACCCAATTGCTTTTAGAAAATTTTTTGAATTATTGACTGGGAATTTCCACATGAATGCAGATAAAAATATAATAAGTCCCAACTTTGCTGGTTCTGCTGCCTGAAATTGAATACTTGATCCTATTTTAATCCAACGAGTAGCACCTTTTACAGTCACTCCTAATCCTGGCACTTTTAATAATAAAATTATTCCTATAGCCCCTATTCCAGCTAGAATCCAAAATCGCTCCCATACTCTATAATTTATAAATGAGAGAAGTATCATTACTACAATTCCAATAATAACAAATTTACTTTGATTTTTCAGTAAATTCATAGGATCATAATTATATGCGGCTGAGGTTGCACAAGTATAATAACTTGCACTATATATCATTATAATCCCAAATACACTTAGTAATATTACAGTAATAAAAAGCTGATAATTCATACTCGTCCAATTCAAATAGTCATTGATACTAGTTGCTTTTGAATTGGCTTTTTTTGCTCTTTTATGAAGAACCTTTTGCTGCAAATTCATCTCTCCTTTTCACTTTTCCTATAAGGCAAAAAATCGCAAACCTTAAAGGTCTGCGACATTACATTTACTGTGCCCAAAGGGATTCGAACCCCCGACCCACGGCTTAGAAGGCCGTTGCTCTATCCAGCTGAGCTATGGACACATACTTATCAAATATATCTGGTAAAACTCCCCGAGTAGGACTCGAACCTACGACCCAACGGTTAACAGCCGTTTGCTCTACCGACTGAGCTATCGAGGACTATCATCATCTTCTTTATTATATCAAATCATTTTTAGTTTGTCAATTACTTTTTTACTAATTTTATATTTATTTTTTTGTATAGAACCTTTAATATAATACTCACAATTTGTATTATATTAAAAGTTCTATTCATATGTTAATTGTTCTAAAACAATAATTATGCTAACTTAGACTTTGCAACTTCTGCTAACTTTGCAAATCCTTGTGCATCATTAATAGCCATATCAGCTAAAATCTTTCTATTTAAATCAACACCAGCTAACTTTAATCCGTGCATGAACTTGCTGTATGATAAACCGTTCATTCTAGCTGCTGCATTAATACGAGCAATCCATAATTGTCTGAATTGTCTCTTTCTTTCTTTACGTCCAGCATAAGATGTTGCTAAAGCTCTCATAACTGATTGCTTTGCAATTCTATATTGTTTTGATCTAGCGCCTCTATAACCTTTCGCTAACTTTAACACTCTATTGTGCTTCTTCTTAGCGTTTGCTCCGCCTTTAATTCTTGCCATATCGGTTTCCTCCTCTACTTTCCTCTAATTATAAATATGGTAAAATCTTTTTCATGTTTTTAACGTTTGTAGCATCTGTAAGAGTAGCTTTTCTAAGATTTCTCTTTCTCTTAGTAGTCTTCTTAGTTAAGATATGGCTCTTATAAGCTTTCATTCTCTTTAATTGTCCTGTACCTGTCTTCTTAAAACGCTTTGCTGCAGCGCGACTTGTTTTTACCTTTGGCATTGTTCCATCCTCCTATTTTTTATATCGTATGCCTGTCGTACTTTTGCCATCAAATATGCACCTACCAGTTATGATTCTATCATATCTACTTTTGCATCTTACGACAACATAGAACACTTCATATTTACTAAAATATGTTATGCTCATTCTATCATAAAACCTATCGGTGTCGATTTTCCAATCGAAACTTAACTAGGCATGATAAACATTTATCTACCATGACCCTGAAAGTACATTATCTTGCCATTAGATAATTTATTATCTCTTTTCAGCTAATACTATACTCATACTTCTTCCTTCTAATTTAGCAGCCTTTTCTACCACAGCTACATCTTTTAATTTTTCTGCAAAATCATCTAAAATGTGCTTTGAATTAGACATATGAGCCATTTCTCTACCACGGAAACGTAATGTAACTTTTACTTTATTTCCTTTTTCAATAAATTTACGAGCATTGTTCATCTTAGTATTTAAGTCATTTGTATCAATGTTCGGTGATAAACGAACCTCTTTCACTTCAATAACTTTTTGTTTCTTTTTTGCTTCTTTTTCTCTTCGCGCCATTTCATATCGATATTTTCCGTAATCGATAATTTTACATACTGGCGGTTTTGCTGTTGGGGCAATCTTTACCAAGTCTAAGTTTGCTTCCTTCGCAAGTTTCATTGCTTCCTTTACTGGCATAACGCCTAATTGCTCACCATTTTCGCCAATTAAACGTATTTCTTTGTCCCTAATTTGTTCGTTAATCATTAAATCGCTAATAATCTTGCACCCCC
>CALWGN010000309.1 GCA_944380055.1 uncultured Lachnospiraceae bacterium | reverse complement strand
GCTACTGCAAGGTCTGCGATTGTTGTATCTTCTGTTTCTCCTGAACGGTGAGAAGAAATAGCTGTATATCCAGCTTTATGAGCCATTTTAATAGCTTCTAATGTTTCAGAAACAGAACCAATTTGGTTTAACTTAATTAAAATTGAATTACCACAACCTTCTTTAATTCCTCTGCTTAGACGCTCTGTATTTGTTACAAATAAGTCATCTCCTACAAGCTGTACTTTATCACCTAATTGTTCTGTCATGTATTTCCAACCTTCCCAATCTTCTTCATCTAAACCATCTTCAATGGAGTAAATTGGATATTTTTCGCAAAGTTGTTTCCAATGTTCTACTAATTCCTTAGATGTAAACTTCTTACCACATTTTGGAAGAACGTATTCTCCTTTATTTTCACCCTTCCATTCACTAGATGCAGCATCCATAGCAAGTACAAAGTCTTTTCCTGGTTCATATCCAGCACTCTTAATAGCATCTAAAATATATTCAATTGCTTCCTCATCACTTTGTAAGTCTGGTGCAAATCCACCTTCATCACCTACTGATGTAGCAAGACCTTTTGATTTTAAGATTTTTTGTAATCCGTGGAATACTTCTGCACACCAACGTAAACCTTCTTTGAAGCTTTCAGCTCCTACTGGCATAATCATAAACTCTTGAACATCTACTGTGTTTGCAGCATGTGCCCCACCATTTAAAATATTCATCATTGGCACTGGAAGTTTGTTACCAGATACCCCTCCAAGGAATCGATAAAGTGGAAGTTCTAAAGAAATTGCTGCCGCTCTTGCACAAGCAATAGAAACTGCTAAAATAGCATTTGCCCCTAACTTAGACTTATCCTTTGTTCCATCAGCCTTAATCATCGCTTTATCAACTGCATAAGTATCTGCTGCGTTCATTCCCTTTAACGTGTCATTAATAATTGTGTTAATATTATTAACCGCTTTTTGTACTCCTTTTCCAAGATATCTTTCTTTATCTCCATCACGAAGTTCTAAAGCTTCAAACTCTCCAGTAGATGCACCACTTGGAGCAGCTGCAAATGCTACCGTTCCATCACAAAGATGCACCTCAGCCTCTACTGTTGGATTTCCACGTGAATCCATAATCTCCCTTCCGATTACTTTTTCAATTGTAAGATGTTTTTTCATGACTTTTTTCCTTTCTATCTACTATTCTTATATTTATTTTATATAATTTTATAGCTTGTTTCTTCCTAAAAGAATATTCATTCTAAAAATATCTATATTCTAAGAATATTCATATTCTTTGGATAGGGTAATATTTTATAAGCCTCACCTTTCAATATGTAGTATGTCCTAAAAAATAATGAACTATTACATAACATTTTAGAACAAAAATACTAGTTATACAACTCCCTAACAACATAAGGGAGGGAGTTGTCCACAGAAAGGGAAGCGACCTTTCTATGGACTATCCAATTTGATTTATTCACTGAAGTTAGTTTTTGCTAACTAACTGAATAATATCACTAATCATTAATAATGTCAAGTATAAAAAAGTGTTTTTTTGTGAATTTATGTATATTTTTTTACATTCTAAAAAGAATTGTAAGTTAACAAAAATAATTCCTAATTTTATAATTAAAAAAACTTGCAGAGAAAAATTTAAATTTTTCTCTGCAAGTTTTTACATTCATTACTTTTTCAATTTATTTTGACTCATAAATAAAAAACTGATTTTTTCCATTGTTCTTTGATTCATACATTGCTCTATCCGCTTTTTCATATAGACTACCATAGGTATCATTATTTGCAAAAGCAGCTCCAATACTAACAGAAATATTATATTGAGAATACAAATAAAAAACAGAAACATTAATTTCACTTATAAATTGTTCTAACTTTTTATATAATACCTCACTGCTAATTTCATCATTAATATAGACTAAAAACTCATCTCCACCAAGTCGACACTTAATATCGTTACTTGTAAAAGATTTGTCAATAAAGTGAGCAACTTTTTTCAATAAGTTATCTCCAATTGGATGTCCCATATTGTCATTAACCAACTTAAAATTATCCAAATCTAATAATAATAATACACCATAACTTGCATTACGTTCTAACAAACATTTGATTTTTTCTTCGCCACCAGCTCTATTTGACAATTCTGTCAAACTATCCTTTTGAGACCTTTCCATTAGTTCTCTTTGCTCAGTAATATCATCATTAACATCATAAATTCTACCAAAAGCAAAAATAGCATTTCCTTTTTCGTCTTTAATAATTTTTACAATCGCACGATACCACTTAGGTCCTCTTGGTGTATTTAATATAAAATTATGGAAATCATCTATTTTACTTTCAATCATTTCATTTAAAAATTCATATTCATGATTTGTTTCCAAATAATTTAAAATACAATTTTTTCTATCAAACATAATTTGATTATTATGAATTTCTAATATATCTTTTTCATAGTTGTAATAAAAAAAACATTCATTCATTAACTTTGTTAATTCATCAAATTGTTTATATTGAAATGCCATCTCACTAGATATTTTTGCTTCTCTTCTTACTCCACGCACATACACTAAAGTTATAATAATAGCAACCACTAATACACCAATACTAATCTCTGAAAAATAAACTTTAAAAAATTCAGTAATTGTATAATCTGCTGACACTAATGTATTTTCGTAAATAAACTGTTGTAATTCTTCATCTGTAATATTACTAATAAAACTATCAATAATAGTTAATAAATCTCTACTGATATTCTCTGTAATTGCAAAGGAATATTGAATGGTTTTTTGGGCATTATAATTAACTACTACATTATTATAAAGTCCCTTTTTTTGTAAATAGAAATTTGTACTATAAATATCTATATAATGACTATATCCTGCACTCTTATTTATGTTACTTATTACTTCTTCTACATTATAAACAACACTTGTATCCCCTTTGACTGTTTGAGCTTCCTTTTCATTAAATACTAGTACTTTTT
>CALWGN010000308.1 GCA_944380055.1 uncultured Lachnospiraceae bacterium | reverse complement strand
ATAGCAAGGACTTTTTAAACTTGCCATTTATTAGAAATGATATTTCCATGCAAGCGGTATATGAGGGGCTTACAAAGACAAGTGATGTAATATGTCCGTTAGAGCAATTTTTAGTTTATTTTAAGCAAAAAGAACCTGTTTCTATAGCATTAGAAAAAGATTGTGAGCAAATAGAAGATTGTGATAGAAGCTATGAAATAACAATTTTTAAAAGTGATTTTGGAGATGTAAAAATTAATTTGGCAAAAGAGAATAATTCCTTTCTTTTATTAGATAAATCCTATATTACAGCAAAAGATTTTGATACAGAGGGAATATACAAGCTTACTTATCAAATTGATAAAGAAAAATTACATATTGGGAAAAATTATACACGATTATTGGTTCAATTTGGGCGAAAAACAATCCCATTTTTTATAACTGTTTGTAAGAAAGGAGAAGAAAAGAAACAATCGTTTGGAGAAAAAAAAGAGTTAATCCATATAACCAATATGCTATTAGAATATAAAAGTGGAAGTTATGAAGATGGTATTATTTTAGGAAGCCTAGAAGGGGCAATTTATTCTTATATACAAAGGTATAGCAAACCTATTATGTTTCAGCTTATGTATGTATATATTAAGTGGAAACAAAATCAGGAAGAGTTAGCCAAAAGCAGGCTAGAAGAAATAAGAGAAGAAATATTAAAGATAAGAGAAAAGGAAAAGTCAGCTTACTTATTTTATAGTTATCTTGTTGCTAGTCTTTCTAAAGGTAAGGATATTTATTCTGTGTATAAGCTGGCACAAAAATATTATAGCGAAGATATAGATAATAAAATATTAGCAATTATATATTTACATATCTCACTAGAATATTTAAAGGAGTGGAGAGAGAAAATTGAGTTAATGGAAGGCTTGTATAAAAATGGATGCAGAAGCCCATTTTTATATCATGAATATTGTATGGTTATGAAAGATAGATTGCCTTCTACCAATGTATTGACTCCTTTTATGATTCAATCAATGGTTTATGGCATAAAAAGACAATTATTGAATGAAGAATTAATAGAACATTTAGTTGTTTTTTTATCCAGTGAGAAAAAATTTTCCAACCTTATATATAGATTTTTAGAGTTAGCATATAATCAAAATCCAAATAAGGATATTTTAAATTGTATATGTACCTTACTTGTCAGAGGGAGAAAAACTAGTGAGAAATATTTTTCTTGGTATGAAAAAGGAATAAAAGAAGAACTACGAATAGCAGGTCTTTATGACTATTATTTATATTCTCTTCCTAGTAATTTTAAAAAGAAATTACCACAAAATATTTTATTATATTATTCTTACAATATAGATATGGAGGATAATATTAGGGAAATTATATATGGAAATATATTAGAATATTTTGGAATAAATAGCCAAATGTATTATGCATATGAAGAGCAGATGAGAAATTTTGCTATTGAAAACTTGCTAAGGGGTAAAATATCAAGTGTGTTAATTCCTCTATATAAGCAGATTCTTCGTCCGGAAATGATAGATACGCATATATCTTATGTACTTCCTGACTTATTATATGCAAAAAAGGTACGTTTGCTTATAGAGAAGAACGAAGAAATTTATGCAATCGTTATTAAATATCCAGAAAAGAAAAAAGAAATAGTTTCACTTATAAATCAAGGAGAAGTTTGTATTCCAATTTATACAACAGATGCTATTATTTTTTTTGAAGACAAATTTGGAAAGAGATATTTACACTTACCATATGAAATAGAAGCTATTTTTCCAGAAGAAATGATAACACAGTTACTAGCATTTGTAGAAAAGAAAACATTTATGATACAGCTAGTAGAGTGTAAACAATTGGAAAATTCTTCTATCAGGACAAAAAAACAGCTATTGCAAGCAATGGAAATTATAAAAGAAGATGATATTGCAAATGGATTTAAACACAAAATTATAAAAAAAGTAATTGATTATATTTATTGCTCAAAAGAGGAATTAGGCTGTGACGGACTTTTATTACAGTTAGATTTTAGACAATTAGAAGAGTTAGAAAAGAAAAAAGTTATAGAAATTTTAATTGACAAAAATTATAATCAAGAAGCTTTTCAAAAAATAATATGCATTGATTTTACAAAAATAAGTAATAATTATTTAGTACGTCTAGCAAATAACATGATTTTGGAAAGTGCCTATTATAAAAATGAGCAATTAATATACATATGCCGATACCTAGTTACAATCGGTCAATACAATACCACAATATTAACGTATTTATGTCAGCATATAGAAGGTAGTGGAAAAGAAATGTATCACATTTTTACGTTAATGAATGATAATCACATTACAAATGCTAGTTTTATAGAGAGGTTATTTTCACAACTATTATTTACAGGAAATATAGAAAAAATAGATAAAGTATATACAGAATATGAAAAATGTGTAAAAGAGCCTAATTTATTAATACAAAGCTATCTTGTATTGTGTTGCCATAAGTGGATTAGTTATAATGGTGAATATGGATTTTCTAATATGGATTGGAATGTAGCTAAAAAAATAGAGCATATTATAACGGAGCGTGAATCAATGAATCGAGCAGAGGGATTTTTCTATTTGCCAGATATTTGTTTTATTGGTCTGCTATATAGCTATACAAAATTAGAACAATTAACGCCATTACAAATAGAAATTGGAACAAAAATATTTGAATATTTATGCAAAAAGAAAAAATATTTTTTCTTCTTTTTAAAGTTACAACATATGCTACAAATTCCTTGGGATTTAAATGGAAAAACGATTTTAGAAGTGCGGGATAAGAAACATAAGCATTTGGCAGCTGTAGTCTATAATAATAAAAAAAAGGAAGTTATATTACCATTACAACAAGTATATGAAGGTATTTATACTACATTAGTAAACAGTGTATGCTATGATTTATGTTCTTATGAAATCATTAATAGAAGTGAAAACGGGGAGGAGCATATTAGTGATATAGTATTAGATTCTGTAGAAGTATTTGAAATTGAAAATAGTATGTTCTATAAAATCAATCAAATAAAAAAGTCACTACAACAGAACGAAAAACAGAAAGCAATTAACTATGCGGCTAAATTAGAAGAAGAACAATACATATTGAACCGTTTACTAAAAATGATAGACAATATCCAATAAATAAGTTAGTTTGAAATAAAAGTAGAGAGGAGGGGGATAATGAATGGATTTGTTATAGGATATGATTTGTGTATGGATTTTTGTCAAATTAGCTGTTCTATGCCAGGACAGCTAGAGCCAACAGATATTTCCATAGGAGAAGAAACAGACTCTTTTTTAGTGCCTATGGATATTTGTAAGAAAAAAGGAGAGGATACATGGCTTATTGGAGAAGAAGCATTCCATACAGCTCTTGTTGGAGAAGGTATTATGGTAGACAAACTGTTTCGTTTATTGATGAAAAACGGAACAGCAACAATAGATGGACATAAATATTCTGCTTTAGAATTAATGACTATTTATATTA
>CALWGN010000307.1 GCA_944380055.1 uncultured Lachnospiraceae bacterium | reverse complement strand
CTTTAGATGTGGTATCATATGCTCTGCACTTGATAAAAATATTCCTTCTTTCTTTGGCAACTGCTCAAAAGTAAGGTGAAGATGTATATCAATTTTTTTCAACTAAGCTTCCTCCCATACTAAATTAGTTGGCACTTCTTTTCTTTGCTAATTCTTCATACATTTCATTTGTTTTCTTTTTATTTAAGTTAAAAATAAGTCCAATTCCAACTAGTTCTAGTACACAAGTAATTACTGGAATAATTGTAACTAGATTATAAATTCCATCTACTGCTTCTGCTGTTTGTACCACATTACTTCCTGATATATATCCAATAACTGATAATCCTGCAGCTACACCTGCTGATGCAATTGTAGACCCAATTTTACGGCTAAATGTATATAAAGAATACATAGAACCATCGCTTCTCTCATTTAATTTCCATTCACTATAATCCAAACAGTCTGTTACTAATGCCCATATTAACATTGTAAATACAGTTTGTCCAATGGTTCCAAGAACGGTTAGTGCTGTATATACATATACATTAGGAATTTTTACAACAAATGTAATAACACTAAATATAGTACTTGTTGCTACTGATATTAATAATGTACTTTTCTTTCCTAATTTTCCTACAATCTTAGGAACTAATGGAAAACAAATAAATAAAATTGGTATACTAGCAAGACTTAATATAGTCATAACAGATGTATTTCCATAATATTCTTTAAAAATATAACTTCTTACTTGACTTGAACCTGTAATATAAAGCATACTTCCAACAGTAGCTACCATAACACCAATTAATGGACGATTTTTTACTACTGCCTTTAATACCTTTTTGTATTCAAACTTTTCTTGCTTTTGTGCTTCTGTCACACGAACACGTTCTTTTGTTAAGTTCATAAGTAAGCAATAACTAATAATGCTACATACTCCAAAAATAATAGCTAATAATGTAAATCTTGATGGAATAATATTACTATTGCTATCAAAACAGATTACTGGTACAAAAGATAATGCTCCCATCCCAACAATTGTACCACCGAGGCTTCTTGCTCTTGATAATTTACTACGTTCAATTGGATCAGTAGTAACTACACTTGCCATTGCACCAAATGGCATAGATGTCCCTGTATAACTCATTCCATAAAGAATGTATACAAATGCTACCCATGCATGTAATGCTACTCCTGTAAATGAAACATTAGTAAAACATAATACTCCTGATAATGCTAGTGGTACCATAAAAATTTTAATCCAAGGCTTAAACTTATCGCCAGATTTTCCAATCATCCATCTATCTGGAAAAGAACCCATAATTGGGTCATTAATTGCATCCCACAGCCTTGCTACTAAGAAAAGAGTTGCCATCCATTCTGATTTAATACCTAACACATATGTACAGAAGATTAAAAAATAGGCATCAACAAATAAGTTTACGAAACTACCTGCCATATCGCCAAATACATATCCTATCTCGTCTTTCTTCCCGAATGGGCGAATATTATTTCCTTCGTTTTTCATTTTCCATTTCTCCTTTTTCTGTTCTCCATGCGCATGAAATGGTTTTATTACTTATTCATCATAACCCACAAAAATTGCAATTTAAATTGCATAATTATCAAAAAATATTGCAATTATAGCATTTTTCCATTATAATCCAAGTAGTATTGAATAAATTCCCCAAATTAAAGAGGTGTTTTTTATGAAACTTAGCCAAATAAAAAAAATACTAAATTCAAATATTTGCTTTCCAATGACTACTTCTACCTATCAAGAGCTTGAGATGGATAGTCCATATATTGACATTCATGAGGATATTAGCTATACCAAAGATATGGTCCCTCTCCATAGCCATTCTTTTTATGAGATTTTATATTGTAAAAGTGGAAACTTACAATACTTAATTGGAGATGTACGATATCAATTAAAAAAAGGGGATATTGTTTTACTTCCTGCTGGAGTTGCTCATAGACCTCTTTTCCTAGAACAGCTAACAGAACCATATTGTAGACTTGTTTTATGGGTAAATGAAAATTATTATAATATGTGTAAAGAACAATTTTTATCATTGGAGCAACAAAACTTTGATATAAAATTAACTTCCCCTTTTATTCTTCGTCCCAACGGAGCACTTCTAGTTCAAATAGAACGAATTTTTGAGAAATTATTACAAGAAAAAACAGAAATGCTACCTGGCAGCGAATTTTTTACTCTTGGTTTGTACCAAGAATTATTTAGCCTTTTATATCGGACTGCTTTTTATGAAAATTTTTCACCTGAACCAGAAGAAAAAGCGCTATTAGATAACATTATTCATTATATTGAAAAACATTTATCAGAAGAAATTAGTTTGAAAACAGTAGCTACTAACTTTCTTGTTAGTCAGTCTACCATTAGCCAACTATTTAAAAAGCAAATGGATTTAAGCTTTTATAAGGTTGTCACACAACGTCGATTAATTGAGGCAAAAAATTTAATTGCTAGTGATATTTCCCTTAAGGAAGTTCCTGAATTATGTGGTTTTTCTGATTATTCAGTATTTTATAAAGCATTTAAAAAGGCTTATGGTATTTCTCCCAAAGAATATAAACTTTGGATTAAAAACTAAGATAGAAGGCTATATAACTG
Source organism: uncultured Lachnospiraceae bacterium (assembly GCA_944380055.1). Lineage (GTDB taxonomy): Bacteria > Bacillota > Clostridia > Lachnospirales > Lachnospiraceae > Fimimorpha. The sequence continues at coordinate 18,694 of CALWGN010000307.1, read as the reverse complement.
ATATAACATCAATCTTATAGCCTTCTATTTATTGCATTACTATTTATTATGTTCTTTTAAAAACTCCAATGCTTCTTCACTTGGCAATGGTTTTGAAAAATAATAGCCTTGAATTTGATCTACTCCAAAATTAATAACTGTTTCCATTTGCTCCTTAGTTTCTACACCTTCTGCTACTACTTGCATTCCTACCCCTTTAAAAGCACCTATAATATTTCTAACCATAACAGTAGAGCCCTCATCCTTCATAGACATCCATACTAAGCTTTTATCTAGTTTTACTGCATGGAAAGGAATACTCATAACAGTAGATACATTAGAATAACCAGTACCAAAATCATCAAGTCCCATTTTTATACCATAAGTTTTCATCTCTGTTGAAAACTTTATAACAGAATCTGTACTATCTGCTATTGCACTTTCTGTAAATTCTATTTTTATAGTATTACTTGGAATATTATTTTTCTTTATAATCTCCATTACCCTTTCTCCCAAATTAATCTGAGAAAACTGGAGTGCAGAAAAGTTTACATGGACACATTCAATTGGAATATTATTATCTAAAATTGATTTTATAAACTTACATACTTTATCTAAAATTATATATGTCATTTCAATAATAATACCTGTTTCTTCTGCAATTGGAATAAATTCCGATGGATAAATCGGTCCAATTGGTGTATCATTCATTCGGATTAATGATTCTACATATAAAAATTTCTTTGCCGATGTAGCATAAATAGGCTGATAATACATCTCAAAACTTTCATCTTCAAGCTTCTGCCTTAATATTTCAGCAATAGTTTTCTTTCTCTCCATTTCTGCAAGCATATTATCATCGCAGAAGCAAACATAATTGTTTTTTCCTTTTTTAGCTTCTAATACTGCATATTCTACTGATTGTATTAGAGATTCCACTGTTTTATTATTTGCCGTACATGTAACAACACCAATAGCTGTAGACAAGTAAGAGGTATATTCTCCCACTCTCCACATTCTATTCATCTTCTCTTGTATTTGATTAATATAATACTTTGTATCATTGGCAAATTCTCCATTTAATAATATGGCAAATTCATCTCCATTAAAGCGATATACACTTCCTTTTGGATTAATTTCACATAAGAATTTGCTTATTTTTTGTAAAAAGGCATCTCCTACTTGCTGACCATATCTATCATTTACCATTTTAAAATCTCTAAGAGATAAAACTATTATTGCAGTCTTTTCTATTTTCTTTCCGGTTTGTGATAGGAAATCTAACATATTAAGTAGCTCCCATCGATTAGGAATTTTAGTTAAATAATCAATATAAATTTGTTTATTTTGTAAATATAAATAAACAATTAAAAGGGCACAACTACCTGCAAATCCTGATAAAATAATATTTGGATGTGTCTGCTGTATCACTATAATTAATGTTGCCAGTATTGGAAAGCATAATAAAATATTAGCTGCCTTTTGCTCTATTTTTCTATGCTTATAAGCTACTAAACACACACTTAGCAAACAATAAAAATAAAAAATTAAATATGTAATTATAATTAGTTTTCCTCTTATATACCCTGCTTGTAGTGAAATATTAAAAATTGACTTGGTATAGAAATTACATATAATGGCAATACCATAACACAATGTTGGTACTCCTGCAACAATTAAAATCTTTTTTACTTCACTATATTTTGTATAAATAATTGCTACTACATAATAGAAATAAATTAATCCCATAAGTGGGGTAAACATAAAGTAAATTGTTGTGACTGCCCAAATGAGCCACAGAGGCACTTCTTTATAATGGTCAATCATAATTGTTGAAGTAATATTACTTGAAATCGCCATAAAGGTTATAATAAGACATCCATGAAAAATTTTATTTCTAAAACTTGGAATATTACTCCCCTTTTTTTCATATATCCAAACAATAGTTAATATTATTAACGCACAAAATTCCGGCGCTATATTCCATTCCATTTCTATTCTCCTAATATATACTATTTATAATTAATTTAAAACTTATTTGGTATAGTTTTTTTACAATTATTAAAATAAAAATGCAAAATTTTCTAAAGAAGAAAAATGCCCTCTAAAATTGTAAGCTATCCTGATGTAAAAAAGGTATAAAGCTAGTCTATTTAACTTTATACCAATTTTTACAACCAACATAATGTGTATACCATTTATTTATTTTATACAATTATTATTAATCTTAGTTTTATAAATACTTCTTTAATGTTTCTACTTTATCAAGACGTTCCCATGGTAAATCTAAATCATTGCGACCAAAGTGTCCATATGATGCTGTTTGCTTATAAATTGGTCGTCTTAGATCTAACATTTTAATAATTCCTGCTGGACGCAAATCAAAGTTTTCACGAACTATTTCAACTAAACGCTCTTCAGAAATTTTTCCTGTTCCATCTGTATCTACCATAATAGATGTTGGCTGTGCCACACCAATTGCATAAGATAATTGAATTTCACAACGATCTGCTAATCCTGCTGCAACAATATTTTTAGCAACATAACGAGCTGCATATGCTGCTGAACGGTCTACCTTTGTACAGTCTTTACCTGAGAAAGCACCACCACCATGGCGAGCTGTTCCTCCATAAGTATCAACAATAATTTTACGACCTGTTAAACCACTATCTCCATGTGGTCCACCAATTACGAAACGACCTGTTGGATTAATAAAGAATTTTGTATTTTCATCTACCATATGTGTTGGAAGAATTGGTTCAAATACATATTTTTTAATGTCTTCATGAATTTGTTCTTGTGTTACATTTTCATCATGTTGTGTAGAAAGAACAACTGCATCCAAACGAATTGGATTTCTATTTTCATCGTACTCTACTGTTACTTGTGTTTTTCCATCTGGTCTTAAATATTCTAATGTTCCATCTTTACGAACCTTTGTTAATTGTCTTGATAACTTATGGGCAAGAGCAATTGGATAAGGCATATATTCTTCTGTTTCGTTTGTAGCAAAACCAAACATCATACCTTGGTCTCCTGCACCGATTGCTTCGATTTCATCATCTGTCATTTTATTTTCTTTAGCTTCTAATGCCTTATCTACACCCATAGCAATATCTACAGATTGCTCATCAATAGCAACCATTACACCACAAGTGCTTGCATCAAAACCAAACTTTGCTCTTGTATATCCAATTTCAGCTACTGTATCACGAACGATTTTTTGAATATCTACATATGCCTTTGTTGTAATCTCTCCCATAACCATTACAAGACCTGTTGTTGTACATGTTTCACAAGCAACACGGCTCATTGGATCTTGTTCTAATAATGCATCTAGAATAGCGTCACTAATTTGGTCACACATTTTATCTGGATGTCCTTCTGTTACAGATTCTGAAGTAAATAAAAATTTTTCCATTTGTTTCTCCTTTTCTTTTTATTAAACCATTACTTATCTTTTTCTCTTTTACTTATTTTTTATCATTTATCATTTATCGTTTATCGTTTATATGCCTAGTATATTACTTATCTTATTTTTTATAATAAAATATCCTAAAAGCAGTTGGATTTTATATATTACAATATTTGTTAACTCATAATATAAACTAGTTGCACATGAAAAGAAAAGTCCGCACAATAGTACGGACTTGATTTATACAAAATCGCATCCTCTTATTGTTCGAATACTCGCTCAGGCTGGCACCTTCCAATATGGGGTTGCCGTGGCTTCATAGATCCTTTGTATCTCCACCACTCTGAATAAGAGAAAATTATTTATGTTCAGTTACTTTATATAAAATATATCAAAATCAAACATTCGTCAAGTACTTTTTATCGAATAAAATTATATTATCCCATTCTCAACTTAAATTTTTGAATTTCCTTTTCTGTTTCTACTACTTGAATATTGCCACCAATTCCTTGAAGTTTGGTTGCAAAATCTTCATATCCACGTTCAATATACTTTATTTCATCTACAGTTGTATATCCTTCTGTTGCTAAGCCAGCAATAACTAAAGCTGCACCAGCACGTAAATCGGGAGCACTTACAGATGTACCTGTAAGATTAGCTACTCCATTGACAATTGCAACATTGCCACCTTCTACTTTGATATTCGCGCCCATACGACTTAACTCATCTACATACTTAAAACGATTTTCAAATACGCTTTCTGTAATAATACTTGTCCCTTCAGATAATGCTAACAATGTTGTCATCTGTGGTTGCATATCCGTTGGAAACCCTGGATATGGTAGTGTCTTTACGTTTGTATGTGCCAAACGCTTCTTACTAACCACACGAACTGCATCGTCAAATTCAGACACTTCACATCCAATTTCTCTAAGCTTTGATGTTAAAGACTCTAAATGCTTTGGAATTACATTACGAATCGTAACATCTCCCTTTGTAGCTGCTGCTGCCATCATAAATGTACCAGCTTCAATTTGGTCTGGAATTACTGCATACTCTGCACCATGCAATGCTTTTACACCATCGATTCGAATTACATCTGTTCCAGCACCTTTTATACTAGCACCCATAGCATTTAATAAATTAGCAACGTCTACAACATGTGGTTCCTTCGCTGCATTTTCTAAAATTGTTCTTCCTTCTGCAAGTGCTGCTGCCATCATTATGTTAATTGTTGCTCCTACGGAAACCATATCAAAATAAATATGAGCCCCTTTTAAAGACTTACCATCCACAACAATCATGCCACTTTTTACTTCAGCAACTGCTCCTAATGCACGAAATCCTTTTAAATGTTGATCAATAGGACGACTTCCTATGTTACATCCACCTGGAAGTGCTACTTCAGCATGTCCATACTTTCCAAGCATTGCTCCTAACATATAGTAAGAAGCTCTCATTTTTTTTATAAAAGAATTATCTACTACTAAATTTGTTATTGTTCTACCATTAATTTTTGCACAGTGTCTTGATTTTCTTTCAACAATAGCACCTGTTTGCGCTATCGCTTCTAATAATACATTAATATCGCGTACATCTGGCAAGTTATCGATTGTTACTGTTTCATCTGCCATTACAGCAGCTGCAAGAATCCCTAATGCAGCATTTTTTGCTCCACCAATGGTTACTTCACCAACAAGAGGATTCCCTCCCTTTATAATATATTGTTCCATTATATACCTCTAAATAATAATTATTTGTATCCTATACTTTAACCACATTATAACACAGAATCTACATTTGTAAAGCATTTGCTATAGTTAACCATTGATTTTTATAAAGAGACTATATAAGCTATATTTGTCCTTTTTCTACTAGCTCCCTGATTTCATCTACAATATTACCAACATTTTTACCTTCCTCATCAATAACAATATCTGCATATGTTTCATATAGAGGTACTCTTTCTTTATACAAATCTAATAATGTCATTCCATCTTTTAGGGCAACTCCACGGTCTACTAAGTTATCTAATCTCTTTTCTAGCTGTTCGTAGGATATTTTTAAATATATGACTTTACTTATATTTTTTAGATGCTCCATTGCTTCTTTTCCATAGATGACACTTCCACCAGGAGCAATTACTCCGTTATTGGCACAAACTTTACTATTAATTCGATTTTCAATTTCTAAAAATTTTTCTAGTCCTTCTTGTTCAATAATTTCCTTTAGTAATCGCTTTTCTTCTGTTTGAATGTGTAAATCAGTATCAATAAACTCATAGCCTAATCGCTTGGCTAATAATACTCCTACTGTACTTTTTCCTGATGCTGGCATTCCAATTAAAGTAATATTCATATACCTTTCCCCCTTTACAGCTACTATTTTTTCTTTTTTATTTTCTTTTTTCTTACACTATATCCAAAATTTCCTAACTGTTTTCCTAATCCAAAATATTCTCCATGGGAATAAACGATAGGATTTGCTTTTTCTAATCTAAATTTATTATTTTCATCCATATAGGACTCATCTACATTTACTGCTACTACTTCTGCTAAAAACATATCATGAGAACCTAATGGCAACACTTGTTTTACCTTACACTCAATATTTACTGGACATTCTTCAATAAAAGGAGCAGATACTACACTAGATACTCCTTTTGTTAGCTTCATTTCTTTAAATTTATCTACATCTCGTCCTGATCGAACACCACAATAATCAGTTGCATAAGCTACTTTTTCTGTTGTTATGTTAATAACAAATTCTTTTGTATCCATTAGCATAGAATGAGAAAATCGTTCCTTTCTCACAGAAATATATGCCATTGGTGGATTGGTACATACAGTACCAGTCCATGAAACTGTAATAATATTACTATTTCCTTCTTTGTCTGCTAAAGATACCATAACTGCTGGAACTGGATATACCATATTCCCTGGTTTCCAAACTTGTCTACTCATAAAAACCTCTATTTCTTACTGTCATAAATTAATATCAAATACATTACTGCTGTAATGCTGCACTTAAATTAGGAATTAATTGTTTCTTTCTAGAAACCACACCTTTTAACATAGCACATTCATTTTCTGATTGTACACCAAATGCTGATTTAATAAGATTTGGAGCTTCCTGCCCTCTCATAAGAAGTAATGTAGATTCTTCCATAATGTCTGTCAACATAAATAAAATTATATCTACACCATGTTTCTTTCTAGCATCTTCTAAATATAAATCTAATTTATTCTTAATTTCTGCAAGTTCTTCTGGATTCATAGAACTAATTTGCCCTACACCAATTTTCTTTCCATCCATAGCAAACTCTTTAAAATCTTGATAAAATACTTGTTCTGCTGTTTTGTTTCTTAAATTACTTCCTGCTGCAAACATTTCTCTTGCATAAGCTTCTGGATCAATTTCTGCAATGGTTGCTAAATGCTGCGCTGCCATTTTATCAATATATGTGCATGTTGGAGAACGGAATAATAATGTATCTGAAATAATGGCACTACATAAAAGTCCCGCAATATGCTTTTCAATTGGAATATTATTTTCTTGATACATTAAGTATACAATAGTTGCAGTACATCCAAGGGGTTGATTTCTAAAAAACACTGGACCCATTGTTTCAATGGTTCCCAATCTATGATGGTCAATAATTTCTAATATATCTGCACTTTGTATTCCGTTTACTGCTTGCGTACGCTCATTATGGTCTACTAAAATTACTTGCTTTCCTTCCATGCCAAGAAGATTTCTTCTAGAAATCATTCCTTTATAATGTCCATTAGCATCTAATATAGGGAAATCTCTATGTCTAATTTTTGCCATTGTTTCACTAATTTCTTCTACAATATCTTCCGTATTAAACGTAATTAAACGCTCTTTTTTCATAAAGTAGCTAATAGGCATACTTTGATTAATTAATCTAGCCGCTGTAAATGTGTCAAATGGAGTGCTAATTACCGTACATCCTCTATCTTCTGCCATTTTACGAATCGTTAAAGATACTGGAGCACCTTCACATACAATAATACACGCCGCTTTCATTTCAATGGCACAAAGCTGAGACTCATATCGATTTCCTAAAATAACCAAATCATTTTCTTCAATATAATCTTCCATTAAGTCTGGATTGGCAGCTGCTACTAACACTTTCCCCTTTGTGTAGTAAGCCCTTTCATCTCCCACAATTACTGTAGCTTCTAATGTTTCTACAATATTGCTATATTGAGTATGAGCTGTGGATAAAATCGTACTATCATATGCTTCCATGTAAGAATTTGTAATGTCGCCAATTGTAATTAACCCTTCTAGACGTTTGTTTTTTGTAATTGGAAGAGTAACAACTCCCAATTCTTTCATAATTGTCCAAGCTTTTTTCAAAGAAATGTTCCTAGCTACGCCTGGTGTTTTTCTAATTTCTATATCGCTTACTTGTGTTCTAACATCTGTAATAAGCTGTGGCTGTTCCACACCAAAATATTCTAATACAAACTTTGTTTCTTGATTTACTGTACCTGCACGACATGGCTCATATTGTCCTTCTTCTAGTATAATATGAGTTGCACCATCTTTAATTTCTTTTTCTTTCTTTTCTTTTATTTTATTTTTTAAATTGGCATAAGAGATTGCAGAACAAATAGAGTCTGTATCTGGATTTTTATGTCCTATAACAATTATTTTTTTCTCTCCTTGACTTATCATATTACCTCCTAATCTGTGCACTTTGCATAATTTTTCTTTTATCTTTTTAATATTAATAATTAATTTATCTTTTATTCATACTTTATACATAATATAATTATACAATTTAAACATAGAAAGCAAGTGAATTTATCTCTTCATTATTCATATTGCATATGACTTTTCATAATTACCCCCAGAGTAGCAATATTCTGGGGCCTCCTCATGTCTAAAATCTAAAACTAACCAATAGCAAACAGCCAAGTAATATACTTGGCTATCTATACAATTCATTATGCTCCTGTTGTCTCGTCTGCTGCTGATTCTTCATTAGACTCTTTGCTAGTATCCTTTGTATTTGTATTTTCTTCTGTGTTTGTACTATCTTTTGATTCATCTGTGTCTTCTTCCATGGATAAAACTCCAGTTAAGTCTGAAAGCATATAGGAGCTAGATGTGTAATCTGGAAGACTGGCTAATTTTTGTTGATATTCATTATAAATTGTTACACCTACAGCACCTGCTAAACCACCCAATATTCCTATAGTAATTGTCCATGTAGCAATTTTTTCTATCTTTTTCTTTCTCTTTTGCTTTACTAAAATTTCCTTCTTGTTTTTCTTATACTCTTTATATTTATCAACTTTTAATTGGCTCATCGTCTATTTTCCTCTCTATTAACTTATTTTATATTCTACCCTGCTATATTGGGAATCAATCTACTTTTTTGTAAGTACCTTTTAAGCACACTTTTTATTTTATATATATTTTTATTTCATAATCATATACTAGGGCAAACCCTATATAAATAATATCATAATTTCAAGGAAAAATGTGTACTTTTTTTTAATTTTTTTAAGTTTTTTTTATCTAAAAAAGGAATACTCCATCTGCCCTATCATGGACTATGGAATATTCCTTTTCCCCTCATAAAACTCAACTATTCCCTACTGTTCTTTTGTCTGAAATTGCATATTATATAATTTTGCATAAATACCATCATTTTTTAATAATTCATTGTGATTTCCTTCTTCTGCAATTCCATTTTCTGTTAATACTACAATTCTCTTTGCATTTCTAATAGTTGATAAACGATGAGCAATAACAATAGTTGTTCTATTCTTTGCTAATTTTTCCAAAGATTCTTGTACTATTTTTTCGCTTTCATTATCAAGGGCAGATGTTGCCTCATCAAAAATTAAAATAGATGGATTTTTTAAAAATACTCTTGCAAGAGATAAACGTTGCTTTTGACCACCAGATAGCTTTACACCTCTTTGCCCAATATCTGTATTGTATCCATCTGGTAATGACATAATAAAATCATGGGCATTAGCATTTTTAGCTGCCATATATACTTCTTCTTCTGTTGCATCAGTTTTTCCATAGCGAATGTTATCCATTACTGTACCAGCAAATAAATATACTTCTTGTTGAACAATTCCTATATTTCTTCGTAAACTTTTTAGTGTCATATCTTGAATTTTCATTCCATCAATACGTATTTCACCTTTATCTACTTCATAAAAACGTGGAATTAAACTGCAAAGAGTTGTTTTTCCTGCTCCTGAAGAACCAACTAAAGCTACATACTCGCCTTCTTCTACATTTAAATCTAAATGTTCTAATACGTTTTCTCCACCTTTATTATACGCAAAAGCTACATCTTTAAACTGGATATTTCCTTTTAATGTTCCTACATCTTTTGCATCTTTACTATCTGTAATATCTGGCTCTACAGATAAAATTTCAATAAATCTTTCATATCCAGAAATTCCATTTTGGAATTGCTCTGTAAAATTAATTAGTTTTTTTACTGGTTCTGTAAATGTACTAATATACATAATAAATGTAACAAAATCAGATACTTTTAATGAACCTTTTGTAAGAAAAATAGCACCTGCAACTACAACAATAATTGTAATAAGTGTAGTAAATGCCCCTAACCCTGCATGGTATCCACCCATGCACATATAGGAGTTTTTCTTACTATCTAAAAATGCTTGATTTCCTTTATCAAATTTTTCCTTTTCAATTTCTTCATTTCCAAAGGATTTTACTACTCGAACTCCTGATAAACTATCTTCAATTTGAGCATTAATATCTGCAATTCTGGCACGATTTCTCTTAAATGCACGCTTTAACTTTCCATTAAAATAATATGCATATATAAACATAACTGGTAAAATTGCAAATGCACAAATTGCTAAGCCTACGTGAATATTCATTAGAATAATAAAAGAGCCAATAAATTTAATAATAGAAATTACAATATCTTCTGGACCATGATGAAATAATTCACTAATTTCAAATAGGTCATTAGTCACTCTTGACATTAACTGTCCTACTTTTTGGTCATCATAAAATCGAAAAGATAACTTTTGATAATGGTCAAATATTTCTGTTCTCATATCTGTTTCCATCTTTGAGCCCATAATATGCCCAAATGATGTAATAAAATAGTTACAAGCACACTCTACTACTACTAAAAATATCATAACAGCAGCAAGTCCAAGAATTGTCTTAAAGGCTACATTTGCCTCTTCATATACAACTGTACTTGTAATATAGCGTACAATTAAAGGAAGTACTAGCGTAACTCCTGCTGCTACTAATGCACAAAACATATCTGCAAAAAATAGCTTTTTATATGGCTTATAGTAGCCAATAAATTTCTTCCATTTATTTTCCATTTTTTCCTCCCTCTTTCTTCTGAATTTGACATAGCTCCCATTATATCAGAAGAAGCGGACATTTACAATCCGCTTCCTAGTTTACAAAAACTTATATATTGATTAACAGTAAATAAAGACTAGACATGAATAATTAATATCATAAATAAAGTTTATTTTTTATTTTTCCTCAGTATCTAATCCTTCTTTAAAATTTTGTGTTTGTTGTTCATATAAATAATAATTATTTTGTATATTATAAAGAGAGGCGTATTTTCCATTTAATTCTATCAGTTCATTGTGAGAACCTGTCTCTAAAATCATTCCATTCTCCATATAATATATTTTATCTACATCCTTTGTTGTCAATAATCTGTGAGAAATCATAATCATCGTTTGATTACTTCTTTTCTTTGATATTAATTCATTGTAAAGATTGTATTCTGCATATGGATCCAATGCACTTGTTGGTTCATCTAAAATCAATATATCATATGCCTTAAAAAATAATCGTGCTAACATGATAAGCTGTAACTCTCCACCTGAAAACATACTGCCATCATCTGATAATTCTTTTGTAATTGGAGTATCTACTCCTACTTTAAGGGCTTCAATTTTCTTACTAATTCCTAATTGTTTAAATGTACTCATTAAATTCTTTTTTTCTTCATGTGTCGGTTCATGAAACAAAATATTTTCAGCAATGGAATATGACATACGATTGTAGTCCTGAAATAACACTCCAAAAAGACTACGATATTCTTTCGTGGAATATTGTTGAATATTTTCGCCATTTAAAGTAATAGATCCAGATGTTGGAAAATATAAATTTAGTAGTAATTTAATCAAAGTTGATTTTCCCGAGCCATTTAAACCTACAATTGCTATTTTTTCTCCTCTGTTTATTGACATATTTAATTGCTTAATTGCCTGCTTTGCCTCCCCTTCATAGGAAAAAGAAACGTTATGGAAGGTAAGATTTTTAAATTCGCCTATCTTTTTTTCTGTAATACGTTGTTCTACTACTGGTTTATAATTAAAAATAGCATTTAAATTATCTACATACAAAGAATTTTCATAAAATTTAGTTAACTGGTCTCCAAATCCAACTAATTGGTTAGAAAATTGTGATGTTGCTAATAAAAGAGCAATAAAATCACCTGCTGTTAATTGTCCATAAATAATATTCCATATTAAATATACAAGTACAATTCCATGTAAAATTAATGTTGTTATAAATTCTGGAACAATAGATAACATAGTTATCCTTCTACCATTTTTCTTATATTGCTCCACTTTATCCTGTCCACTTATCATGTACTTATGCTTAGCTAATTGTGCAATAGGATAAAATCTTGTTTCCTTTGCATATTCTGGTAAATATAATATTCTTTTTGCATAATCACATTTTCTCTGACTAGTTGTTATTTCTTGACGAAACTGATAATTAGTTTCTGCAATTTTTTTATTACAGAAGAAAGAAAATAATGAACAACCTGCTCCAAGTAGTAGCAAAATAGGATCTAATACCGTAATGACTCCAATCAAAACACTCATATAACATATGTATCGAACAAATGAAACTAATGTTTCAAATGTATTATATGCTCTTGCATCTAACTCATTTAAAGCCCTTGTATACTTATCATAAAATTCTTTACTTTCAAAACACCTTAAGTCTAAAGATTTTGTTTTTTCAATCATTTCCTCATTTAACCCATTAGACACCTTTGTTTTAGCCAATGGTGAAAAATAACTTTTATAAAGAGGATACACAATTACTTTATATAATGAAATACCAACAAACAATATAATAAAAAATGATAAATCAGTTACCTTTTTTGCATATGGAAGCTTATCTATAATCAGCTTTGGTATATATGTATCCTGAAATGGTGTTATAACATCACATAAACAAAATATAATAGCTACAATAAATATGCTTTTCTCATGCTTCCAAATATAACTTAACATTTGTACATTATTTTTAATTATTTTCTTCATTTTTCCCCCTTTTACAAAACAATATACATTGATAGTTCTAACATAGTAAATATTATAGCATGGCACCAAAACCATAAAATTAAAAATACCCCTTTTTTCTCTAATCTATATAATAATATATTACATATCCAATGCCATTTTCGCTGCCCCAAAAATACCTGCATCATTTCCCAATGTTGCCAAATGAACTTCTCCTACGCAAGAAGAAAGGCATACATACTTTCTATAATACTTCTCAATAACATCCATTAATATTTGCCCTGCTTTTGATACTCCTCCTCCAATAACAAATACATCTGGATCAATGGTAAGAGTTACATTTGCCATAGTTCTTCCTAAGTATTCTCCAAGTATTTCTACTGCTTCTATTGCAACTTCATCTTGCTCCTTTGCAGCATCAAATACATCTTTTGCTGTAAATGATTCCAACTCTCTTAATTTGGAAAGCTTATTGCTATTTTGTAACAATCCATTTGCTACTCTTACAATGCCTGTTGCTGATGCGTATTGCTCCAAACATCCATGATTTTTACAATTACATGATTCTTTTTCTTCTGGATTTACTGTAACGTGGCCAAGTTCCCCAGAAAGCCCACGACTGCCTGCTATGATTTTTCCATCCATAATAATGCCACTTCCAACCCCAGTACCAAGAGTAATTAGAACCATTGTATCTGCTCCCTTTCCTCCACCTTGCCACAGCTCCCCTAGGGCAGCTACATTTGCATCATTTCCTGCAAAAACAGGAATATGTAAGAAAGCTTCTAAGTCCTTTGCTGGATTACAATCTTTCCAACCAAGATTTACACAGGTTTCTACATAACCATCTTTTTTCACTGGTCCTGGAATGCCCATACCAGCACCGTCTACTTGAGATAACAAAATACTTTGTTCCTCTAATGTAGATAAAATAGACTGATAGATGTCATTTAATATATTTTTCCCATTATCACTTTTATCTGTTTTAATTTGCCACTTATGCTTTAGCTCTCCCTCTCTTGTAAATAATCCAAGCTTTACACTTGTTCCCCCAATATCAATACCAATTACATATTTGCTCATATAGTCCCTCCGTCATTTTATATATAATATATTGTTAATTTTTTGACTATTTTATTTGCATTATATCATGTTTCTTACGATATCACGAAGAAACAAAACTTCTTCTAATAGGAACGCTCTGCGTTCATTATCTCCTATTTCTTGTCATGTTTTTTACGACACCTTGAAGAACCATAGGTTCTTCCAATATGAACGCTTTGCGTTCATTATATCATAGTTTTTTCTTTTAAGAAAACAAGTTTTTCTTATATCCTTTGTTTTTATTTGTTAAAAAATAGCACTCCAAAGATAATATCTTTTGGAGCACTATTTTTACATCTCTATTTAGTTTTCATATCCATTTGGATTATTTTTTTGCCATCTCCAAGCATCTTCGCACATTTCTTCAATGCCTTTTTCTGCTACCCAACCTAGTTCTTCTCTAGCCTTTGTTGGATCTGCATAGCAAGTAGCAATATCACCTGCACGACGTGGTTTGATTTCGTATGGAACTTCTACCCCACTCGCTTTTTCAAATGCCTTTACCACATCTAGTACACTATAACCTACACCAGTTCCTAAGTTATATGTTAATACACCTGATTTTTCTTTAATTTTTTCGATTGCCTTTACATGACCTTTTGCTAAATCTACAACGTGTATATAGTCACGAACTCCAGTACCATCTGGTGTATCATAATCATTACCAAATACACCTAAACATTTTAACTTTCCAACTGCTACTTGAGTAATATATGGTAATAAGTTGTTTGGAATTCCCTTTGGATCTTCTCCGATTCTTCCACTTTCATGAGCTCCAATTGGATTAAAATAACGAAGTAATACAATATCCCATTCTGGATCTGCTACTGCAAAGTCACGCAAAATTTCTTCTAACATAAGCTTTGTTCTTCCATAAGGATTTGTAACGTGCAATGGGAAATCCTCACGAATTGGAACTGTCTTAGGGCTACCATATACAGTCGCAGAAGAACTAAATACAATTTTCTTTACTCCATGTTTTCTCATTACATCACATAAAATTAATGTTCCTGTAACATTGTTATGATAATATTCTAATGGCTTTTGTACAGATTCTCCTACTGCTTTTAATCCTGCAAAATGGATAACAGAATCAATGGTTTCCTTATTAAAGATTTCTTCTAACGCTTCTTTATCTAATAAATCTGCTTTGTAGAATGTTACTTTCTTTCCTGTTATTTCTTCTACTCGATTTAAAGATTCTTCACTTGAATTATAAAGATTATCTACTACAACTACATCATAACCAGAATTTAATAATTCAACACATGTATGACTTCCAATAAAACCTGCTCCACCTGTTACTAAAACTGCCATTTTTCTTCCTCCTTTTATATCCTTTTCTTTCATTAATAATACCTTTAAGTATTTATAGATATACTTCAAAAATATTTTTTCTTTTTCATCTTCTATTATCGTATATTTTCTATTATTTTTCAATAAATAAATGTTTTTATTATATGTAATTTTGTTGCATTTGTATTGTAATGTGTCTATAATAGCAATAAAAAGGAAATGTCACACATTGAATATATAAAACACTCCTTAAACAATGAAAATAATATTTTTCTGTGTGAAAGCATCACAAGTTGAAATCTCATACTTTTTGCATTAACCCTTTAGAATGGAGGCTCCTATGATTTCTTGCAATAAATACTATGTAACACCAATAACCAATTCAGTAGCCAATAAAAAAGTAACGGTTTGTGTTCCTGGTTCTAAAAGTATTACAAATCGCGCACTATTACTGGCTGCCCTTTCTAATGGTACGAGCACTCTTTCTGGTGCACTTTTTTCTGATGACTCTAGGCATTTTATTCAGTGTTTAATCGACTTAGGTTTTCCTGTTACCTATGATGAAAACACAAAAGTAGTTACTGTCACAGGATATAATGGTAAAATTCCAAATAAATGTGCTCGTATTCATGTAGGCAGTGCAGGAACTGCTGCTCGATTTTTAACTGCTATGCTTGGCTTTTGTGAAGGAACATACGAAATTCAAGCATCTGAGCAAATGAAAAAACGTCCTATGGACTCTCTTATGAACTGTTTAACACAATTAGGTTGTTCTATTACTTATCTAGAAAAAGACGGCTTTTTACCTTGTATTATATCTCGTAAAAAAAATGATACAACAGAAATAACTGTAAATATTGAAAAAAGTAGCCAATTTCTTAGCGCTCTTTTAATTGCCTCTTGCTTAAATGACAATGATATAGAAATCCATACAACAGGCTCTCATGGAATGTCTTATATCCATATTACAACTAAAATGATGGAACAGTTTGGATATTGTATTGATTATATAGAAAATGAGAATGGCTTTACATTTTTTGGAAAAAGTAATGCGTTTTATAAGGCTCAACACTATTTGATTGAACCTGATGTGTCTTCTGCTAGCTATTTTTTTGCAATGGCAGCTCTTTTAGGTTGCTCTATTACTGTAAAAAATGTATTTTTTTCCTCTATGCAGGGTGATATTAAATTACTTTCTATTTTACAAGAAATGGGCTGTACAGTTACAGAAACAGAAGAAGGAACGTGTGTTACTGGTCCTTCTGACGGGGCATTAAAAGGAATTACCGTTGATATGAGTGGCTGTTCTGACCAAACAATGACAGTTGCTTGTTTAGCCGTGTTTGCAAATACGAAAACAACTATTACTGGTATTTCTCATATTCGCTTCCAAGAAAGCAATCGTATTGCTGCAATATGCAATGAACTTACAAAAATGGGCATTCAATGTGAGGAATTTGAAGACGGAATTACTATTTATCCTGGTATACCACAACCATCTCTTGTCCATACATATGACGACCACCGTATGGCTATGGCATTCTCTTTAATTGGACTTAAAAGCGAAGGAATTGTTATTGACAATCCTAAGTGTTGTAGTAAAACCTTTGAAAATTATTTTGAGGTATTGGAAGATACTATAAAAAGACTTAGTTAGTAAAAAGGGAAGTATTACTTATCAATCATTAAGCAATACTTCCCTTTTTCAATGAATCATCATAACAGTGTACTCTGTTTTTTAATCCAAAATCCAGTAAATCTTTTTTCAATATTTGCTATCTGTTCTAACAGGTATAACAAACTAATATAATTATATCCTATTCCAATGTCAGAATGCTGTTTATATAATTATACCCATCCATTGGATCTGATGTACTTTTTGATGCTGAATAATAGATTTTACCATCGTTCTCATCATTGGTACTAATAAATATTTTATTGAAAGATTCTCCAAAGTATAACTGAGAAAAATAAAACTTATCCTGAAAACTTACCCCGGTCATAAAAATAATATCATCCTCAAATTTGCTATACGATCCACTTACAGCAACTAGCATCCTATTTTCATCTTCTTCATTTTCTTTATTTTCTTCAAAAATACTAATTTTTCCCTCAAGCTTATCGCTTTTAAACAAATAATGAAAATTCCACATTCGAACTATTATAGTAACATCTGTCTTTGTTTCTCCATTAATCCGAATGCCATTATATTTTTTATAAACTGGTAATGGCAGTGGTAAAAATGTTACCATTAATATTACTATAATACAGACGATAACAATTATTTTTACTTTTCTCTTATTCATAGCTCCCCCTTTATAAAATTACGTGAAGTAAAGTAAAACAATAAAAGGTATCAATGTTAAACTACCAGTGATACCTTTTATTGTTTCTATATTATTACTTAGTTACTTGTTTACAACGCCTTTTACTTTTGCTACAACGTTTTCTACTGTAAATCCAAATTGTTCAAATAATGTTTTTGCTGGAGCACTTGCACCAAATGTTGACATTGTTAATGTATCTCCATCAAATCCAACATATTTGCCCCAACCGTAATCAATTAATGCTTCTACAGCTACACGGCTACGAACACTCTTTGGTAATACTTTTTCTTTGTATTCTTCTGATTGGTCTTCAAATACGTCCATACATGGCATACTTACAACGCGAACATCAATGCCTTCTTTTGCAAGTTCTGCCTTTGCTCCTACCGCTAATTCTACTTCAGAACCTGTTGCAATAATAATTGCATCTGGTGTTTCCTTTGTAGAATCTTGTAAAATATATGCACCCTTTAATGCTTCCTTAGAAGAACCTTCTAATTGTGGAAGATTTTGTCTTGTTAATACAAGGGCCGTTGGAGTATTTTTAGAAGTAATTGCATGATACCAAGCTGCTGCTGTTTCTGTTGCATCTGCTGGACGGAATACATGGAAGTTAGGCATTGCTCTAAACATTGCTAATTGTTCAATAGGCTCATGTGTTGGTCCATCTTCTCCTACTCCGATACTATCATGTGTAAATACATAAGTTACTGGAACTCCCATTAAAGAAGATAATCTTGCCATTGGCTTTACATAATCACTAAATACGAAGAATGTTGCCACATAAGTGCGTAATCCTCCATGAAGGGCAATACCATTTCCCATAGCTGCCATAGCAAGCTCTCTTACACCAAAGTGTAAATTTCTTCCTGCATAATTGTCTTTAGAGAAATCACCACAATCGTTCATATATGTTTTGTTTGATGGAGCTAAGTCAGCAGAACCACCAATTATATTTGGTAATAAGTTTTTAATCTTATTTAACATCTTACCAGAAAGATTTCTCGTTGCATCTGCCTTATCTTCATATGCCCAGAAGTCTTCATCTTCTAATGCACCTACTGCTGCATTTTCATCATGATACTTGTCCCAAAGCTTCTTCATTTCTGGATATGTTTCACAATATGCTGCAAATAACTTATTCCAAGCTTCTTCTGCTTTTCCCTTTTCTTCTGTAATTTGTCTGTAATTTGCATATACTTCTTCTGGAACAAAGAATGGTTCTTTTGATG
>CALWGN010000306.1 GCA_944380055.1 uncultured Lachnospiraceae bacterium | reverse complement strand
CTATAATACTTTTAAATTCTTTCTTATGAAATTTTATTTGCTTTAGGTAAACTTTGTATGAGCCTTCTACCCTCATAAGTTTAGCAACAGTTAATATTGCACTTGTAGCTTGGGCAATTAAAGTAGCCCATGCTACTCCTGAAATTCCCATTTTAAATACAATAACAAATACTAAGTCTAAAATAACATTTATAATAGAAGAAATAATCAAATAATATAATGGTCTTTTAGAGTCTCCAACTGCTCTTAAAATCCCACTTCCCATATTATAAACCATAACACCTAATATCCCTAAAAAGTAAATTCTTAAATAGGTGGTAGACTCTTGCATAACATCATCTGGAGTTCCAACTAATTTTAACAATGTAGAAGATATTAATACTCCAATAACTGTCATAACGCACCCGGCTGTTAAAGCAAATGCAAGCGTTGTATGTACTGCCTTTGATACTCTTCTAAAATCACAAGCTCCATAATATCTAGAAATTACTACACCAGCACCTACTGAAATTCCCATAAAAAAACTTACTAATAAGTTAATAACAGGAGTGGAAGAACCAACTGCTGCTAATGCACTCTCACCAATATAATTTCCTACAACAATAGAGTCTACTGCATTATATAGCTGTTGAAATAAATTTCCTAGCAGTAATGGAATCGAAAACATAACTAATTGCTTCCATATGGCTCCTTTTGTCATTAATCCATTGACTGATTGTGATCTTTGTTCCATTTTATTCCTCTTTTCTATGCTACATTAGATATAGCATTTTATTCCAATAATTATACGAAAAATTGTAGCACTTTTATTTTATCAAAACAATGTAGTATTTTATTATTTTATTTTTCTTTTGAAATATATTGATTTTAAGCATTTTGAATGTTATATTAATGGTCGACGAATAAAACAAATAGTCATAATGACATAATGATATATAGTTAGAAAATTTATAATACGAAAGAAAGTAGGTTTATTATGCAACTTAGTTTTGGAGAACAAATAAAGATTTTACTAAAACGCCAAAATTTAACAATTAAAGACTTGGCAAATCTTATTTCAGAATATACTGGAAAGCCAATGTCTAGACAAAATTTAACACAAAAATTAACAAGAGATAATTTTCAAGAACAAGATATGCGATTAATTGCAAAAATTCTTGGATATGATTTAAATATAGCATTAAGCCCTATTGTTATTTCCACCCCAATACAGCCAACCTCTGGCAATAATCTGCCTGTAAAAAATTTTCCAGTGGAAGATTTACTTGACTCTTCATTTTCTCAAATGACTTTCTCCTTTGATGATAGCCAAGAAATCCACATTGATACAAATCCAGGGAAAATTCAAGAAGCAATGGGCGAAATAAATCCTCAAACTGGAAATGAATATGAAAATAATACTGTAAGAGTTCATCCATCTCAAAAAGGATATCTTCAAGTATATGAACAAGAGCAACATCAATGGGTAGATATTAGTGAACATGAGTTTTATCGTTTTCAACAAAGAAAGCGCCAACTTCTAGGAAGCAACTATAAACCACCAATTTATATATAAAATATATTTCTAATAAGAACGATAATATTTAACTTTCATACTTGCTTATCTACTAAATTTTTAAAGCTACTTATTGCTTAAAAATATGCATTTAATATGTAAAAAATCGGTTAATCCTTTATATCAAAGAGTATGTTTCGTAGGTATTTTACTTACAAAACATACTCTTTTTATCTTGATAAGAAATTGCTCTATTAAAGGCACTAAAACCTTATTACTAAAACAACTTTTTGTTGCATAAAACCCTTATGATTATCTAATATTTGTTAATACATAGGGCAATTCTTTTATGTTACTAATGCTTATTGTATCTTCTACCATTCCAAATCCATAAGAAGCATATACAAATGGAATATTCGCTTCCTTCGCTCCATTAAAATCTCCTATTGTGTCTCCTACATAAATAGGTTCTGTTAAATTATTTTTCTTTATAATTGTTTGTATGTTATGTCCTTTTTTCTTTCCTGTCATTCCAGAACATAGATAATCAGTAAAATAGTGACCATAGCCTGTGTAATCAAAAAATGCTTCGATATATCCATTTTGGCAATTACTTACAATAAATAGCTTATATTCCTTTGAAAGTATTTCTAATACACTCTGCAAGCCATCATAAATATGAGCTCCATGCTTTGCAATATATGAACATTCCTCTTCACAACAAACTTTTGCTATTTCTACACATTCATCCTCTCCTGCTTCATAAAAAAGCTTTTTTCCTATATCTTCTACTACCAATCCCATAATGGATTGAATATCTTCTAATGTCAGCTTTTTTGTAATGACAGGATACTTTTGCAATGTAATATTCCAAGAATCCTTTACACTTTCACAAGAGTCCCATAATGTTCCATCTAAATCAAAAATAATACTATCCATTCCTATCCCCTTCCCTTTCTTCTAATATAATACCTGCGTTCATTATTTCCTTATTATTGTACAAGCTTTTTGTACATATTCTAAAGAAGCTTTGCTTCTTCTAATAGGAACGCTTTGCGTTCATTATAGCATTAGAAACAATATAATTACAATGTTTTGCCCATCTTCTATCTTACATTTTTACAAATTCATTGTAGGCTGTTCTCATATGTGCTACACTATTATTATAATTGATACCTATATAACCTATAATATGAAAGAAAGCAATATTTAATATTTAAAAGGATATATAACTATGATAACAAATAAACTATATTATACTTCAGGAGAATTTGCTAAAAAAGCAAATGTAACTATCCGTACTATTCGCTATTATGATAAAGTAGGACTACTTTCTCCTAGCTGTAAGGGAGCGAATGGATACCGTCTTTATTCTGACGAAGACTTTATTAAGCTTCAACAAATTTTATCATTAAAATATTTAGGGTTCTCTTTAGATGAAATACGCTCTCTTTTAGCAAATGATAACGTGGATATTTTATCTTCTCTCCAATTACAGCTTACACTTGTAAAAAAGCATATTCGACACTTACAAGCAATGGAGCAAGCCCTTACTGATACATCTTCTTTTATTTCTGAAAATAAAGAAATTAATTGGAATGAAATTTTAAACTTAATTCATATGACCAATATGGAAAATGTGGTGGCTGAACATTATAAAAATTCCAGCAATTTAGATATTCGCATTTCACTTCACGACAAATACTCTACCAATCCAAAAGGATGGTTTCCTTGGCTTTATGAAACTATCTCTCCGTCTTCTTTGCAGTGTATTCTTGAAATTGGATGTGGGAATGGACAGCTATGGACAAATAGTAAGTGTGCGCCAAAATATTTATGTTTATCTGATATTTCAGAAGGAATGCTTGTGGATGCAAAAGAAAATTTAAAGCATTTACCATATTCCATTGATTATAAGCGCTTTAGCTGTGAAAATATCCCTTTTGAAAATAATAAGTTTGATAAAATAATTGCCAATCATGTATTGTTTTACATTAAATCATTGCCTACCGCATTATTAGAGATTCTCCGTACGTTACAACCTAATGGCATTTTTTATTGTAGCACCTATGGAATTTCTCATATGAAAGAAGTTACTAATTTAGTAAAGGAATTTAATCCAAAAATTATCCTATCTGATGTAAATCTATATGATGTTTTTGGGCTTCATAATGGAGAGGAACTTTTAAGTCAATATTTTTCCCATGTTGAGAAAGTTCTTTATAAAGATACTCTTTTTATTGATAATGCAACTCCTCTTTTTGATTATATTTTATCTTGTCATGGAAATCAAAGAGAGTTACTTGCAAATGATTATACTTCCTTTAAACAATTTTTAGAAAAAAAAATTAAAAAAGATGGTGGAATTACTATAACAAAAGAAGCTGGATTATTTATTTGTAAAAACACTTGACAGTGACGTAACGTCACCCTTTATAATAGTAATAACAAAACATAGGAATATACTATATTTCATTCCTATACTGCATATATATCAATAGTAACTGCTATTTTTAGAAAACATTTTTACTATTGCTTTATTTTAAGGAGGATACTCATGAAGGTATTAGTAACAGGTGGAGCAGGATTTATCGGTGGTAACTTTGTTCATCATATGGTAAATACTTATCCAAATTATGAAATTGTAAACTTAGATTTACTTACTTATGCTGGGAATTTAGAAACATTAAAACCAGTAGAAGACAAACCAAACTATCGCTTTGTAAAAGGTGACATTGCTGATAGAGAGTTTATTATGGACCTATTTGAAAAAGAAAAGTTTGATGTTGTTGTAAACTTTGCAGCGGAAAGCCATGTAGATCGTTCTATTTCTGATCCTGGAATTTTTGTTAAAACAAATGTAGAAGGTACTGTTGTTCTTTTAGATGCTTCTAAAAAATATGGTGTAAAGAGATATCATCAAGTATCAACGGATGAAGTATATGGAGATCTTCCTCTCGATCGCCCTGATTTATTCTTTACAGAAGAAACTCCTCTTCATACTTCTAGTCCATATTCTTCTTCTAAAGCAAGTGCTGATTTATTTGTTCTTGCTTATCATAGAACATTTGGATTACCAGTAACTATTTCAAGATGTTCTAATAATTATGGACCATACCATTTCCCAGAAAAGCTAATTCCATTAATGATTAGCCGTGCATTAGCTGATGAAGAGCTTCCTGTATATGGAAATGGGGAAAATGTAAGAGACTGGCTTCATGTAGCTGACCACTGCCAAGCAATTGACTTAATTATTCATAAAGGTAGAGTGGGTGAAGTTTATAATGTAGGTGGCCACAATGAAAGAACAAATCTTGAAGTTGTAAAGACCATTTTAAAAGCATTAAACAAGCCAGAAAGCTTAATTCGTTATGT
>CALWGN010000305.1 GCA_944380055.1 uncultured Lachnospiraceae bacterium | reverse complement strand
CCAAGTAGCAGCCTTTGATAAGTTACTCTTATCAGATAATTGTTCCATTAACTCATTTTTCATTGCTATTGTTTCTTTTACTCTTGCAAAAAATACATCATCATCAAAGTTTGCATTTGTAATGGTTGTAAATAAGTTAAGTGTAATGTAGTGGTTTACCTCTTTAGAAACTGTTTTTCCTTCTTTTCTTAATCTTGTTGTTACTTCACTTAATCCTTTTGTGACATATATTAATAAGTCTTGCATATTAGCTAAATCTGCACTTTTTCCACATACACCAGCTTTTGTACAAGCTGTGTTTCCAGCTGTTTCTTGGCATTGCATACAATACATTAATTCACTCATTGTAATATCTCCTTTTACATTTAAATTTTATCCATTGATTTGCTTCTTTTTCTCATGCTATATTTTAATCTGCTATCAAGAGACCTTTGCCCCCTTGACGACACAACATAAGTCTAATACAATAAAAAGAAAAAATATGTTGTTTTTCCAACAAATGAGGTAGAATATGATAGAAAATTCAAGTTTAATATTACAATCTCCTTTATTCTATGGCATTAACGAAGAGGATTTATCTCATCTTTTGCCTTGTTTAAAGGCTTTTACAAAAACATATAGCAAAAATGAAATTATTTTTTTAGCAGGAAGTACAATTCATCATACCTGTGTTGTTTTGCAAGGAGGAGTTCAAATTGTATATGAAGACATTTTAGGAAACCGAACTATTTTTAGCAGAGTTACTAATGGTGAGCTTTTTGGCGAAACTTTTTCTTTTTTTGAATCAGAACCAATACCAATTAGTGTTATTTCAGATGACAATACTCTTGTATTATTTTTAGACTGCAGGCAAATTTTAACTACTTGTTCTTCTACATGTAAATTCCACCATCAGCTTATTGAAAATATGTTGCGAATTTTTGCTAGGAAAAATATTTTTCTTAATAAGAAAATTCGCTATTTATCAAAACGAACTACAAGAGAAAAACTTTTATCATATCTTTCTGATGAAGCGACTGCATCTGGTAAGGGGATTTTTTCTATTCCATTTAGTAGACAGGAACTTGCTGACTTTCTTTGTGTGGAAAGAAGTGCTATGTCAACAGAGCTTAATAAATTAAAAAAAGAAGGGATTTTAGATTTTCACAAAAATCAATTTCGATTTCAACAATCTTAATTTCATTTCCATTAATATCCTATTGCAAAATTGTTACAAAGTTGTTACAATTTTATTGTGCTTAGCTAATACAAATATAAAATAAGGAGGAAAAAACTATGTGTTTCAATTTCTATAGCTGTTCCGAGTTATTCAAATATATTTGCAACTTCTTTGGTTGCTAATTATAAGGGGTGTTGCAAAATTGCAATACCCCTTATTTTTACTTTTTTGTTCCTTTTTCATTTTTTCCATTTTATATATTTGTTTTATCTTTCAACTGCCACTTTTTTAATAATAATTCTTTCTTATTTTCTTCTGGATACTCAAGAACAAATTGCAACATTTCGTTCAACATAATACCTACTTGTTTCCCTTGAGATACTCCTGCATCTAATAAGTCTTTTCCAGTCACTGCTAATTGTTTTAAAGAAACGCATTCTCCAGCATCTTTTATTTCTTTATACAGAACCTTTATTTTTTCTATTTCTTCTAAACGCTCTTTTTGCTGATAACTACTTTTTGCCTTTGTATCAGCAGTTACTAGCTCTAATAAATCTGGGAATAAATCATCTCCTATTTGATTTATGATTTTTCTTATATTTTTCTTATCTGCCTGAAAATGATAAGAATGATATAGCACTAATTTTGTTACTTTATCAATGGTATCATTATCAAATCTCAACCCTTTTAATATAGTCTTTGCCATTTTACTTCCTACTGTATCGTGGCCATAAAAATAATCCATTCCCTGTTCATTGATTGAATGTACTAATGGCTTCCCAATATCATGTAATAAAGCTGCTAATCTTAATACTTTTGTTGGTTTTATATACTTTAACATTTCTATTGTATGCATTCCTACTGTATAACAATGATATGGATTATTTTGCTGCTGCTTCATAATATTATCAAATTCGGGGAATATTAGCTTTGTAACACCTGTTTCATACCCAATTAATAGCTTTTCTGGATGAGGGCTTACTAATAGCTTTACTAATTCTACTTGAATTCTTTCTTTACTTACCTTCAATAAATTTGGTGCAATAATAGAAATTGCCTTTTTCGTTTCCTCTTCTATTTCAAATCCTAACTGTGCTGAAAAGCGAATTGCCCGTAAGATTCTTAAAGCATCTTCACTAAATCTCTCAGTTGCACAACCAACACATCGAATAATACCGTGTTCTAAATCTTCTCTTCCAGAAAATGCATCTACAATTCCCACTCTTTCATTATAAGCCATAGCATTGATTGTAAAATCTCTTCGCTTTAAATCTTCAATTAAATTATTAGTAAACTCCACTGATTTTGGATGTCTTCCATCCTCATATTCTCCATCAATGCGATAGGTAGTAACCTCAAAGCCCTCCTTATCTAGCATAACTGTAACTGTTCCATGCTCAATACCGGTATCAATTGTTCTTTCAAATACTTCTTTTACTTGATTTGGAGATGCATTTGTTGTTATATCCCAATCGCCAGGAGTACGATTTAATAATGTATCTCGTACACACCCACCAACTGCAAATGCCTCGTATCCTGCCCCTTCTAGTTTACTGATAATAAATGATACCTTATCTGGAATACTAATTCGAATGCTCATTTTATTTCCTTTCTGCTTGGAGATATATGCTCAATTATCTATTTCGCTTTTCTATGTTACTGTAATTGTACTGGTACATTCCACTTTTGTGCAAATGTATAGGCATATGTATTTTCTTCACATATAATTATTAATGGCCCACAATAATTAAATGCTCCCTCACCAATTTCTTTTATTGATTTTGGCAATGTTATCATTGTTAAACTACTACAACCGTAAAAAGCATCAATCCCTATGGTTTCTACTCCATCTTCAATAATAATAGTTGTAATTGAAGTTTTATTTTTTAAAGCGTCTTTATCAATAGCAATAATAGGTGTTCCATTGTAAGTAGATGGAATTGTTACAACAGCTTCATTTTCCAAATAATTTGTAATGGTAATAGTACCATCTTTTACAATTCCTTGGAATTTACCTTCTATTGTAACTGTTTCTCCCTCTTGTAAGGACTGTTCTGATTGTGATTCACTAGAAACCTCTTCGCTACTAGCTACTTCTTTTGATGCAGGTTCGCTTTCGATTTCACTACTGTTATCAGTCTCATTTGATGTTTCTTCACCAACAGTTTCATTATTACTATTTTGTGTACTTTCTACCGATGGTCTATAAAAACTGCCATTTCCTTGATTCATAGATTTCATTACCATTACAATAAGCGCAATAATAGATACGACAATCGCTACTCCTACAACAATAAGAAGCTTCTTTGTGTATCCTCCATAGACTTTTTTTGCAAAGTCTTCATCAAACTCATCATCATATGTATTCTCTATATTTACCCTATTATTTTTGGCCTTATTTTCAACTTGTTGGTTATTTGTATATTGACTTTTTACTCTTTTCTTTGTACTGCTCTTTATTCCTTGTTCTTTTCTTTCTACACTTGATTTACTTTGTGAATTTGGCTTACTTTGTAGATTTGTTGTATTTTTTTCATTCTGTTTTGCTGTTTGTACGTCTTGTTGTACTGCTTTTGTTCTATTACTATTTATATTACTATTTTCTCTTTGACTGTTTCTAACTATATGCTGTCTTTCTTTTTCTATTGTAGTATATTCTTGTTTGTTTTCTCTGTGCATATTCTGCTTTGGCTTTGGAGTCGGAATAATTGTAATTTCACCTTCCTCATCATCTTCTAGCACAGAGCTAATATCTGGTTTTTCTAACTCTAAATCCCATTCAATCCCTTTTGAAAAATCAATATTATCTACCCACGAAATATCTTCTGCCTTATTTTTAAATATATGGCTACAAGCCACACATTCTTCTGCATTACTCTGATTTTCTGTTCCACATATTGGACATTTCATACCGATGATCCTCCTATTTTTTATTTCCTAATAACTAAAGTCTACTTTTAAACTTTCTTTCCTTATGTTAAACCTTATTTTACCTAATCTAGGAAATATATCACTAAATGAAATAGTATTTGAAGTGTCAAAAGTAACATCACTGTTTTTCTTTGACACTTCAAATATTAGTATAGTATCTTTATTCTAATATGCTTTTCCCCAGTATACCATTGTTTTTGCTTCTTTTCCACAGCATACACAATGTCCAGATAATTGTTCTTGCTTAAATGGCATACAACGTGAAGTAGCTGTTGTTTCTTCTTTAATCTTAACTTCACAAGCTTCGTCTCCACACCACATTGCCTTTACAAAACCTGGCTTATTTGCAATAGCATCCTTAAATTCTTCATAAGTAGTTACACTTACTGTATGAGCATCTCTATGAGCCTTAGCTCTTTCTAACATATCAACTTGGATAGTATCTAATACTTCACTAAGTTTTTCTGATAATTCATCTAATGATACTACAATCTTTTCTCTCGTATCACGGCGAACAATAATTCCTTGATTTGCTTCAATATCTTTTGGTCCAATTTCAATACGAACTGGAATACCACGCATTTCTTGTTCTGCAAACTTAAATCCTGGTCCCTTATCTGAATCATCAACTTTTACACGGAATTTTTCTTCTAACTTGATCTTTAATTCAAATGCCTTATCAAGAACACCTTCCTTATGTTGAGCAATTGGAATAATCATTACTTGTGTTGGAGCAATTCTTGGTGGTAATACAAGACCACTATCATCTCCATGCACCATAATAATACCACCAATTAAACGAGTAGAAAGTCCCCATGATGTTTGGTGTACATATTGTAATTTATTTTCCTTATCTGTAAATTGAATACCAAATGCTTTGGCAAAACCATCACCAAAGTTATGACTTGTTCCAGATTGTAATGCTTTTCCATCGTGCATTAATGCTTCAATTGTATAAGTTGCCTCTGCACCAGCAAATTTTTCCTTATCTGTCTTTCTACCACGTATAACTGGTATAGCAAGAACTTCTTCACAAAAATCTGCATATAAGTTTAACATTTGAGTTGTTCTTTCTTCTGCTTCTTCCTTTGTTGCATGAGCAGTATGACCTTCTTGCCATAAAAACTCTCTAGAACGTAAAAATGGTCTTGTTTCCTTTTCCCAACGAACAACAGAACACCATTGATTGTATACCTTAGGTAAATCACGATAAGATTGAATATCCTTTGCATAAAAATCACAAAATAGTGTTTCTGATGTAGGTCTTACACACATTCTTTCTTGTAATTC
>CALWGN010000304.1 GCA_944380055.1 uncultured Lachnospiraceae bacterium | reverse complement strand
CTTGCACTTATTACAGTAATTGCAGGTAGTTCGATTTTATTTTTCACTATAATGGTACTGGCACTTATTGGTATGGCAGAAATATATAAAGTATTTCAAATACATAATAAGCCGGTTGGAATCGTAGGATATATAGCAGCAGTTGTATATTTTGCAATCCTGTTTTTCAATAAGTTGGAATATTTTATACCATTAATGATTATTTTCTTTCTTATTTGTATGGCAGTTTATGTGTTTACATTTCCTAAAATGATGTCAGAAAATATTATGGCAAGCTTTTTTGGAATGTTTTATGTAGCAGTATTATTATCTTATGTATATCTAACAAGAGAAACTACAGATGGGATGTATGTAGTTTGGCTTATTTTCATAAGCTCTTGGGGTTGTGATACGTGTGCATATTGTGTTGGTATGCTCATTGGAAAACATAAGATGGCTCCAAAGTTAAGTCCTAAAAAGTCTATTGAAGGTGCAATTGGTGGAATTGTAGGAGCGGCTCTTATTGGTGGTATTTTTGGAATGGTATTTTCAGCACATCTTAAGGAATTTATCTATCCATCCATCCAATGTGCAATTATTTGTGCAGTTGGTGCAGTTATTTCTCAAATAGGTGATTTATCAGCATCTGCAATTAAAAGAAATCATAATATTAAAGATTATGGAAAATTAATACCAGGTCATGGTGGTGTTATGGATCGTTTTGATAGTATTATATTTACAGCTCCAATTATTTATTATGTAGCACAAATTTTAAGAATTATTATGTTATAATAAGCACAAGGTGCTTATATTAGAAGAACCTGTGGTTCTTCATTATGTGCAAAGAACGTGCACAAGAAATTGTTATAATAAGCACAAGAAGAAAGGTTTCAAATGGTGACACAATGAAATATATAACTATATTAGGGTCAACTGGGTCAATTGGAACTCAAACGCTTGATGTTGTTCGTTCAAACAAAGACATTAAAGTTATAGCACTAGGTGCTGGAAGTAATATTGAACGTTTAGAACAACAAATTAGAGAATTTAAACCAGAGGTTGTAAGTGTTTGGGAAGAAGAAAAAGCAAAGCAATTAGCAAACAATATAAAAGACCTAAATACAAAAGTTCTATGTGGAATGGAAGGGTTAATGGAAATTTCTACAATTGAAAAAGTAGAAATTGTAGTAACAGCCATTGTTGGTATGATTGGAATTAGACCAACAATTTCAGCTATCTTAGCAGGAAAGCATATAGCATTAGCCAATAAAGAAACATTAGTAACAGCAGGACATATTATTATGCCACTAGCAAAGGAGAAAAATGTAAAAATTTTACCGGTAGATAGTGAGCATTCTGCTATTTTTCAATGTTTAAATGGTGAAAATGAAAAGGAAATTGATAAAATTTTATTAACTGCATCTGGTGGTCCATTTAGAGGTTTTACAAGAGAACAAATGAAAAATGTTCAGGTAGAACATGCGTTAAAGCATCCAAACTGGAGCATGGGGAGAAAGATTACTATTGATTCATCCACAATGGTAAATAAAGGATTAGAAGTAATAGAAGCAAAATGGTTATTTGATGTAGATTTTGACAATATTGAAGTAGTAGTACAGCCTCAAAGTGTTATTCACTCTATGGTTCAATTTATAGATGGAGCAATTATGGCACAGTTAGGTACACCAGATATGAAACTTCCAATTCAATATGCATTATATTATCCAGAAAGAAGAGTCTTAGGTGGAGATAGGTTAGATTTTTCTACATTAGGTCAATTAACATTTGAAAAGCCAGATATGGAAAATTTCAGGGGATTAAAATTAGCATATGAAGCAGGTAGAAAAGGTGGAAATGTACCAACTATTTTTAATGCAGCAAATGAAAAAGCAGTACAGTTGTTTTTAGACAGGCAAATAGCATACTTAGATATTCCAGATATTATTGAAGCATCTATGAGTACAATTGCGTTTAGAAATAATCCTTCGGTAGAGGAAATATTATTAACAGAGCAAGAAACTTACCAGTTTATAAAAGAAAGGTGGAATTAAATGAATAATATTTTAAGTTTAGTTATATTCTTTTTTATAATAGGTTTAGTAATTTTTATCCATGAACTAGGACATTTTTTACTTGCAAAGAAAAATGGTGTGGCAGTTACCGAATTTAATATAGGTATGGGACCTGATATATGCAGTGTTGTAAAAAATGGAACAAAGTACTGTTTGAAATGGATTCCTTTTGGTGGAGCATGTGTTATGCTTGGCGATGATAATGGGATTCCCGATGCAGATGCAGAAAAGATAGAAGATGAGAAAGCATTTTCAAATAAATCTGTGTGGGTAAGAATATCTGTTATTGTAGCAGGTCCTGTATTTAATTTCCTATTAGCATTTGTGTTAGCAATTATTGTTATTTCTGTTGCAGGAACAGATAAGTCTATTATTCAAGGAACAATTGAAGGATTACCAACGGAGCAAGCTGGCATACAAGCAGGAGATGAAATTATCGAAATAAATGGTGAGAGCATCCATTTTTATCGTGAAATACTGATTTATTTAAGAATGAATCCAGGAAAAGAGTTAAATGTTACCTATGTAAGAGATGGGAAAGAGTATCAAACAGTTATTCAACCAGCGTGGGATGAAGAAAGCAATTCTTACCTAATGGGAATACAAGGGTATGCTAATTTACGATATGATGTTGGTGTTCTTGATACATTAAAATATAGCTTATATGAAGTGAAATATAATATTGTTACAACAATTAAAAGCTTAGGTATGATTTTTAAAGGTCAGTTTTCCATTAACGATTTGTCAGGGCCAGTTGGTATTGCAGGTGTAGTAGATGATATGGTAGATGACGTAGTAGAACATACAAAAGAAGAAACATTTGCTAGCCGAGCATTAACAATGTTTTTAACTATGGCCAATTTTGTTATATTAATTAGTGCCAATTTAGGAGTAATGAACTTATTACCATTACCAGCGCTCGATGGAGGTCGTTTAGTATTCTTACTAATAGAAGCAGTAAGAGGTAAACCAATTGCTAGAGACAAGGAAGGCATGGTTCACGTTGTTGGATTTGTTCTTCTCATGGCATTAATGGTAATAGTGTTATTTAATGATGTAAGAAAGTTATTTTTTTAAAAAATTCTTTTATTAGGATAGGTGAATATAATGAATGCTAGAACTAATACAAAGGTTATTACAATTGGAAATAGAAAAATTGGTGGAGGAAACCCAATTTTAATTCAATCTATGACTAATACAAAGACCGAAGATGTTAAGGCGACCGTAGAACAAATCAAACGTTTAGAAGAAGCTGGATGTGAAATTATCCGTTGTGCTGTACCTACGATGGAAGCGGCATTAGCGTTAAAAGAAATTAAAAAGCAAATATCCATTCCACTAGTAGCAGATATTCATTTTGATTATCGTTTGGCTATTGCTGCAATAGAAAATGGTGCAGATAAAATAAGAATAAATCCAGGAAATATTGGTGGAAAAGAAAAGCTTTTAGCTGTAGTGGAAAAAGTAAGAGAGCATAATATTCCAATTCGTGTTGGTGTAAATAGTGGTTCTTTAGAAAAGCATTTGGTAGAAAAATATGGTGGAGTAACTGCTGAGGGAATTGTGGAAAGCGCATTAGACAAAGTAAAAATGATAGAAGATACAGGATATACAAATTTAGTAATTAGTATTAAATCTTCAGATGTTTTAATGTGTGTAAAAGCACATGAATTATTAGCGCCAAAAACAAATTATCCACTTCATGTAGGAATTACAGAGTCAGGAACAATTACTTCTGGAAATATAAAATCTGCTATTGGGTTAGGGTTAATTTTACATCAGGGAATTGGAGATACCATTCGTGTATCTTTAACAGGTGATCCAGTAGAAGAAATAAAGTCAGCAAAAATTATTTTAAGAACATTAGGTCTTAGAAAAGGTGGAGTAGAAGTTGTTTCCTGTCCTACTTGTGGAAGAACACAAATTGATTTAATTCAACTAGCAAATAAAGTAGAAAATTTAGTTTCTAACTTTGATTTAGATATTAAAGTTGCTGTTATGGGTTGTGTGGTAAATGGTCCTGGTGAAGCAAAAGAAGCGGATATTGGAATTGCTGGTGGTGCAGGTGTAGGTGTGCTAATAAAGCATGGTGAAATTATCAAAAAATTGCCAGAGAATGAGTTACTTGAATGCTTAAGAGAAGAATTAATGAATTGGAATAAAAATTAGTAGATAATTAAGAAAGAAAAGAATAAGGGCATATGTCTAAAAAGTTTTTAGACACATTTCCTACTCTTCAATAAAAAAATGAATGGAGGGAGCTATTAGACTTAGTAGAAGTAATGCATATCAATTACACTAGGGATAGAAGCTCCATTCGTGTTTATATTAAATCACCTAGATTAATACAAAAACAAACCATTTTTCAAATTGAAGAGCAGATAGAAAAACAATTATTTGAATCTCAGCAATTAGGTGTTCAAATAATGGAGCAATTTATATTATCAGAGCAGTATACTCCTGAAAAATTATATACTGTATATGAAAAAAGCATATTAGATGAATTTCGTAAATTTAGTGATTTAGAATACAACTTACTTCGTAAAGCAAAATGGGAGTTTGTTGAGCCATATAGAATTTGTATTAAATTAGAAAATACAATGTGGGCAAAAAACCGAGGTAAGGATATAGAAGATAGAATTAAAAAAATATTTTGTGAACGATGCGGATTTGATGTTACCGTTAACATAGACTACATTCCGGTAAAAAAGACAAAATTAAGAGAACAAATGGAAGAACGAGAGCGAAAAGAAATACAAGCAGTAATGTTAAATCGTATTGGAACTCATAATGACATAGGAAATAATGAACATTCTTATATAGATAACACAGTAGGGGATACACCGCCATGGGATGTAGATACAGTGGCAGGAAATGATGTAGCTAAGAAAAAAGATAGTAGGGAAAAGAAAGAAAAGCTGATAGAAAAAATACAGAAAAAAGAGGAAAAGCAAGTTCAAGGAAAGTTAAATCAAAAGGGGACAAGACAGTTCCAAAGAGGTATCAAGCGTTCTGATAATCCACTTGTTATATTTGGTAGAGATTATGATACACCAACCATTCCTATTGAGGAAATTCAAGAAGAAATGGGAGAAGTTACTATCCATGGTAAAATTCTAGCAGTGGATAAACGTGAGCTAAGAAATGGTGAAAAAACCATCGTTTCCTTTGCCCTTAGTGATTTTACAGATACGATTATGGTAAAGCTATTTGTTCCTAATGAATTTTTAGGGGAACTAATGGAAGAGCTGAAAAAAGGAAATTTTGTATCTGTAAAAGGGATGAGTTTGGTAGATAAATTTGATAGAGAGCTTGCAATTTCTTCTGTTGTTGGTATAAAAAAAAGTGAGGATTTCACATCAAAACGAGTGGATAATGCCCCAGTAAAACGAGTGGAGCTTCATTGTCATACAAAAGCCAGTGAAATGGACGCTGTTACTGATGCTAAGGTATTGGTAAAGCAGGCGAAGAATTGGGGGCATAAAGCACTAGCTATTACAGACCATGGCTGCGTATATTCTTTTCCAGAAGCGTTTCATGCTATTGATAGGGGCGATGAGTTTAAAATTATTTACGGAGTGGAAGGCTATTTAGTAGATGATTTAAAAGAAATTGTAACAAATTCAAAGGGACAATCATTAGATAGTACGTTTGTTGTATTCGATATTGAAACAACAGGTTTTAGCCCATTAAAAAATAAGATTATTGAAATTGGTGCTGTAAAAATAGAAAGGAATAAAATTACAGATAGATTTAGTGCATTTGTAAATCCACTTACACCAATTCCGTTTGAAATAGAAAAGCTAACTGGAATTGATGATAGTATGGTTGTTAATGAGCCAGAGATACAAGAAATATTACCAAAATTTGTAGAGTTTTGTAAAGGTGCGGTATTAGTCGCTCATAATGCGGGATTTGATATGAGCTTTATTTTACACAATTGTAGAGAATTAAATATTGATTTTAATCCTACCTATTTGGATACCGTTGGACTAGCTCGTGTGCTACTACCGAAGCTAGGTAGATTTAAGCTAGATACAGTAGCAAAAGAATTAGGGGTTGTATTAGAGAATCATCATCGTGCAGTAGATGATGCAGAGGCAACAGCTCATATTTTTATGAAGTTAAATGAAAAATTAGAAGCCAATGAAATTTTTAATTTAGATCAAATAGGAGAAAAAACAAAACTAGGCCCAGATGGGATAAAGAAATTGCCAACTTATCATGTAATTATTTTAGCAAAAAATGAAATTGGTCGTGTCAATTTATATCGACTAGTATCCTATTC
>CALWGN010000303.1 GCA_944380055.1 uncultured Lachnospiraceae bacterium | reverse complement strand
TCTTTTTGCTTCTTTACTAAATCAATAATAGCTCCATCCTCTATTTTGGTTAGTTGATCTTTTGTAATGATACCATCTGCATAATCTTTTCTTGCCTTTTTTAAGTAATCTGGTCTTAAAAAGCTGCCTACAATATCAAACTTAAATGGTGATGTATTACTCATGTGCCTCTCCTTTCTTCCTTCATTTCGTACTCATAGTATATATGATTTATGTTTATATGAAAAATACAAAAAAATATAGGTTTGACATAGTTTAAAACTATATCAAACCTATACTTCACTATTAATCATGAAATATTATACATTATCATGTAAGTTGTCTATTATTTACGTTTGCTAACATACTTTTTTAATGCTTCCATATATGCTTTTCCATAACGACTAAGTGGCATACTTTTTTGTACAATTGTCCCAACACTCATATATTCTTCTACTGCAAGAGGTCTTGCAATAATATTTTCTCCATCTAATTCCTTACTAATAATTCCTGTACTAACGGTATACCCATGTAACCCTACTGCCAAATTAAATAGTGTAGCTCTATCTCGTACCTTAATATTTTTATTTCTATCTAATGTACTAAGAACTTCTTCTGAAAAATAAAAAGAATTGTATTCCCCCTGCTCAAAAGATAAATATGGATAGTCTTCTAATTCTTCTAATGTAAGAATATCTTTTTTGGCCAGTGGATGTTTATAGCTAATAAATACATGAGGCTTTGCCACAAATAACTGTTCAAATACAAGACCATTTTGCTTTATTAACTTTTCTATTACTTCTTTATTTTTTGAAGATGTATACAGTACCCCTATTTCACTTTTTAATCTACTAACATCTTCAATAATTTCGTATGTTTGAGTTTCCCTTAATGTAAAATCATATTGATTTCCACCAAACTGTTGAATTACATCAACAAATGCATCAACTGCAAAGGAATAATGTTGGGTAGATACAGAAAATCTTGGACTTTGCTTTTTTACATTTAAAAATTTTTCCTCTAACAAAGATGCTTGTTCTAGCACCTGTCTTGCATAAGCCAAAAATTCATCTCCTTGATTGGATACATTAATTCCTTTGTTTGTTCGATTAAATATATTAATCTGCATTTCATTTTCTAATTCTTTAATTGCATTTGTAAGGCTAGGCTGAGATATAAATAATGCCTTTGCAGCCTCACTAATTGTCCCTTTTTCTGCAACGGTTACTACATATTTTAACTGTTGTAGTGTCATTGTTTTGTCCTTCCTTTTAAAAATACTAATTATATAATCATATAATTTCTAATAAAGTTCCATTCCTATATTTATACGTTTTCACATTTATATGTCTCTGCATTTATACATTTATACATTTATTGTAATTGTATTTTTTATTACCTTTTTCAAAAAAAGTAATAGTTAGGTAACTTCTACCTAACTATTACTTTATCCTATTTTGTGTATGCTTTTTGCACATATAAATATAAGTACCTTGTTGTTCTTATTATATCATAATTTTGTGACGATTACTATGACATCTCTAATAATAATACAAATACTTTATCTTCCATATATGATGGTTTACTTTTAAATAAAAAGATTATAATTCAACTACTTCTCCATCTTGTGTATAAGTAATTTTCATTTCTTTTATCTTTAAATCTACAACAAGATTTGCTTCTTCTTCCCCACATTTTCTTGTAATACTAATAATGTTTTCTGGGCTTTCATTTAAAATAAATTCCCCATCAAAGGCTTTATGGCTATTTCTAAATCTCATTAATTCAAATAGACGTTTTACTACTGGGCGTTCTACTTCACTAGATACTTCTTCCATAGAATAGTAGTGTCTATTAATATTACGTCCTACCTTTGTTTCTTCTAATAATTCAAGGTCATTTTTTCCAGCTAACATACCTACATAATATACTTGTGGAATACCTGGTGCAAAAAACTGAATAGCACGAGCACAAAGATATGATTTATCATCATCTCCAAGTGCAGAATAGTATGTACAGTTAATTTGATAAATATCTAAATTGTTGTATGCTGCTGTATTATAAATTTTCTTTACATTAGCACCAAATTTAAAAATATCTTCCTTTGTTTTATCAATTTCTTCATCTGGCAATAAATCACGTACGTCTACTACACCAATTCCATCGTGAGTATCAAGTGTTGTAAATTGCTTTCTTGGACAAATATTAAACCAGTTTTTTAAATATGAGCCATTTCCATAATATAATGCATTAATAAGTAGCATTGGAAGGGCAAAATCATACACATAAAAATCTTTTGCTTCAATTTTCTGTTGCATTGTATAATGCTCATGGATTTCTGGCAAAATTGCCACATTATATTCTTTTAAAATATCTTCACATTCCTTTAATAAATGCCATACTTCTGGCTCAATAAAGAAACAGCTTGTACCAGCTTTTTTCGTAGCATACGCAAATGCATCCAAACGAATAATTGCTGCACCATGTTCGCATAAATACTTTAAATTTTCACGAATAAATTTCTTTGCTGATTCATGAGGACAATTAATATCGATTTGCTCTTCATCAAAGGTACACCATACTTTTTCTACTGTTCCATCTGAAAATACTGCTTCTACATATGGTGCACGAGGCTTTCTCTTGTAAATAACATCTACTTCCTCTTGTGTCGGTTCACCATTTTTCCAAAAATCTTTGTAACGAATAAATAAATCCTTATACTCAGATTCATCTTTTTTTGCTAAGAAATCTTTATAGTATTCACTTTGAGCTGAAATATGATTAATCATATAATCATACATTAAATAATAGTCTTTTGATAACTCCATTACATCTTCCCATGTACCAAATACTGGGTCTACTTCTCTATATGTCATAGGAGCAAAACCACGGTCCCCACTGGATGGGAAGAAAGGAAGCAAATGAACACCTCCAATAGCATCTTTTACATAAGTATCTAATACTTCTTTTAAATCTTTCAAATTATTTCCCATACAATCTGCATATGTAATTAACATAATTTTATTTTCAATCTTCTTCATAGTATTCCTCTTTTCTAGTTTATTATATTTCAAGTCTTACATAAAAAGCATTCATTAGCACATTTCTAATTCTATTTGAACGGCTGTATAATCACCAAATTGTTCTTTTAATCGATAACCAGCTTTCATTAATGCATCACCTGTATAACATTCATCGGTTCCTACTACACAGTAATGTTTATTTGGTTGTAACCCTTGTAATTTTATATTAATAACTGGTGGATTATGCTCTGGCTTTGTAAGAACAAAACTTACCAGTGATTTCTTTTGATCCTTAGATACAAACTGCCATGCAACAAATCTATCCTTAGAATAAGGATTTGTCAAACGATAGTAACTTCCATAATTGATTAAGTCATAATTTCTCTTATAGGTTTCTACTTGATTTTTAACAACTTCCTTTTCTTCTTCTGTCATCTTATTCATATCTAGCTCATAGCCAAATGTTCCTGACATTGCCACTACTCCTCTTGTATTTAATGGAGTAATTCTTCCAGTTTGATGATTTGGAATTGCTGATACGTGAGCACCCATAGAAGATACTGGATAACAAAAACTTGTTCCATATTGAATAAATAATCTATCTACTGGGTCTGTATTATCTGATGTCCATATTTGTGGTGTGTAATATAACATGCCTGCATCAAATCTTCCGCCACCACCAGAACATCCTTCAAATAAAACATCTGGATTTTCTGTTACTAATCGTTCTAGTAAATCATATAGACCAAGTACATATCTATGATATACTTCTCCTTGTCTATTGGCTGGAAGTTCTAAAGAATACACATTTGTTAAGTGACGATTAATATCCCACTTAATATATTAAATATTTGCTTCTTTTAAAATAGCTGTAATACTTTCATATAAATATTCTCTTACATCTTCTCTGCTCATATCAAGAACGTATTGGAAACGACTACGATTTCCTTCTCTTGTTGGTGTTTTTAAACACCATTCTGGATGTTTTCTATATAACTGGCTATCTTCATTTACCATTTCTGGCTCAAACCAAATACCAAACTTCATTCCATAAGAATTTACTTCATCTACTAACTTTTTAAGTCCACCTTGAATTTTATCGGTGTTTACAAACCAGTCTCCAAGTCCTGAGTAATCATCATTTCTTACTCCAAACCAACCATCATCCATAACAAACATTTCTATTCCTAATTCACTAGCATCCTTTGCTATGCTTGCTAATTTTTCTGATGTAAAATCAAAGTATGTTCCTTCCCAGTTATTAATTAAAATTGGTCTTCTTGTATTTTTAAACTTTCCACGACAAATGTGATTTTGAATTAAGTTATGATAATTACGAGACATTTGTCCTAACCCATTATCGCTATATACCATCATTACTTCAGGTGTTACAAAATACTCATTTTGTTGTAATAAGTATCGAAAGCCTGTATCATGGATTCCCATCACAAATCTTGTCTGATTGATTTGATCTACTTCTACGGTTGCTTTAAAGTTTCCACTATATACAAAGGAAAATCCATAGCATTCTCCTCTTAACTCATTAGCGTCTTCATCACATAAAATGACAAATGGATTTTGCTGATGACTAGAACAACCACGAACACTTTCTACACTTACTTTTCCATGACGAATTGGTGTTCTTTCTATTTGTCTTTCTAATGTATGCTTTCCATAGAAAGTCATATAGTGAAAATCACTTCTATTTATAAAGTCAATACAACAAGACATTGCCTTTTCAATATAAACATCACCTTTACCATTATTTGTTATAATGGCATTTCTTGTAATTGTATCTAACTGCTCAAATACAGAATAGTATAAAGAAACTGCTACTTTTGTTATTTCATCTTCTAAGTGAATTGCTAACGTTTCTACTTCCTCTTCCGTTCCATAAGATGCTGGAAGACCTTCTAATTTTTTCTTTCCTTTGTAAATTTCATAAGATACATACTTTAGTTGTACATCAAAACTACCATCTGTATTCACTAGCTGTAATGCACTTTCTCTAAAATCTCCCATACCAAATACACTATATTCTTGTGGAAGAATATCAAGAGAGTATGTTCTATCTTTGTATGCTTCTGCAGGATTGCTTGAAAATCCTCTATCATTATATTGAAGTAAATATGTCATTTCTTGATTTTCAATTTTACTTCCATAGTATAAATGTAATAAATAATTAAATTTATCTACTTGCATTTGGTAGGTACTGTTTTTTGTATGTAAGGTAAATACCTTTGATTGTTCATTAAATTGTATTGCCATAGAACCTCCATTATTTGTTTCATCATTACAAATTTCTTTTATTTTTTCATAACTGTATATTGCTTACCTTATAATTTCTAGATATAAAAATCACCTATGATAGACGATTATTTTACAATATATACTCTTGCTTCATATGGTTGTAATTTTCCCTTTTCCCATGTAGTATCATTATGAATTACTAGCTGACTTCTATCTTCTTCATATCCAATGAAAGGAATTTCCACTTCTTTATCTGTAAAGTTACATAATACGTATAACTGCTTGTCTTCTAATGTTCTCTTATACGCAAAAATATTACTATCATTTTCTAATAATGGTTCATAGCTACCATATACAACGATTTCATTTGCTTTTCTAAATGAAATTAAATTTTTATAATAATATAAAATCGAATTCTTATCTTCCATTTGCTTTTCTACATTAATATCTACATAATTTGGATTTACTTCTATCCATGGATTTCCTATTGTAAATCCTGCATTGCTAGAGGCATTCCATTGCATTGGTGTTCTTGCATTGTCACGACTGGATTTTTTAATTCTTTCAAAAGCTTCTGTTTTATCCATTCCTATTTTTGTTACAAAATCGTCATATTGATTTAAACATTCTATGTCACGATATTGTTCAATAGATGTGAAATCCACATTAGTCATTCCAATTTCTTCCCCTTGGTAGATATAAGGAGTTCCTTGTAACATATGTAAACAAGTTCCCAACATCTTTGCTGATTTTTCATGATAATTTTTATCATTTCCCCAGCGACTAACAATACGAGGTTGGTCATGATTGTTCCAATATAAACTATTCCAACCAATTCCATCTAATCCTGCTTGCCATTTTGTAAAAATTTGTTTTAACTTAACTAAATCAAGAGGGTGTTTTGTCCACTTTCCATAATCACCTTCATCCACACACATATGCTCAAACTGAAATACCATATTTAATTCTTTTGTATCAAATCCAGCATACTTTTTAGCATCTTCTACGGATACGGCTGGTGCTTCGCCGACAGTAATAACATCATATTTACTTAATACTTTTTCATTCATTTCTTGTAAATATTCATGTACATGTGGTCCATTCATTACATAAGGAGTAAAATCACCATATAAACGACCCTCACTATTGCCATCTGGGAATGTAGTATCTTTGGATATCATGTTAATTACATCCATTCGAAAACCGTCTACCCCTTTATCAAGCCACCATGTCATCATAGAAAATACTTCATTACGAAGCACTTGATTGTCCCAATTTAAATCTGGTTGTTTTTTAGAAAAGGTATGTAAGTAGTACATATTAGTTGCTTCATCGTATTGCCATGCAGAACCACCAAAACTTCCTCCCCAGTTATTTGGCTCTTTTCCATCTTTTCCTTCCCTCCAGATATAATAATCTCTATACGGATTATCTATTGATTTTCTACTTTCAATAAACCACTTATGTTCATCAGAAGAATGGTTTACTACTAAATCAAGCATAATTTTTAACCCTTGATTATGTGCTTCCTCTAATAATTTATCAAAATCTTCCATTGTACCAAACTCAGTCATAATATCTTGGTAATCGCTAATATCATACCCATTGTCATCGTTTGGTGACTTATAAATAGGGCTTAACCAAATAACATCTACACCTAACCATTTTAAATATGGTAATCTACTAATAATTCCTTGCAAATCGCCAATTCCATCTCCATTGCTATCTTGATAGCTTCTTGGATAAATTTGATATACAACGCTTTCTTTCCACCATGCTTTTTTCATATTTACCTCCGTATCGCTTCTTTCCTATATTTTCATAACATAGATTTTTAAGCTTTCCTAAATGAATTTACAAAGATTTTTTCATTACTATTGACTATTTTATGAAACAATCACCTGTTCTACTTCTTCCCATGTTGGAAGAGCTGAAATTGCTCCACGTTTTCTTACTGTTAAACTACCTACGGCATTTCCTACTTCCATACATTGATGGATTTCTTCTAACGAACATTCATTATACATTTTATCGTATTTAGCTAATACTCGCATAAATCCTCCTGTAAAGGAGTCCCCTGCTGCTG
This sequence comes from uncultured Lachnospiraceae bacterium, assembly GCA_944380055.1. Taxonomy (GTDB): domain Bacteria; phylum Bacillota; class Clostridia; order Lachnospirales; family Lachnospiraceae; genus Fimimorpha. The sequence goes on along the minus strand of CALWGN010000303.1, from coordinate 19,445 downwards.
TTGTATCTACTGGTTTTTCCACAGAAAATCCTTGATGTTTCACGATTCCATTATTTGTATATGCAATACAACCTTCTTTTCCATGAGTTACAAGTAATATACTAATATTGTACTGTTCTTTCATCTTTATAGCTGCTTCTTCTAAATTATTATTATCCATCAAATACGCAAGCTCCTCATCAGAAACCTTAACAATATGAGCATATTGTAATGTTTTATAAACACATTCTTTTAATTCTCCCTGACTTTCCCATAGATTAAAACGTAAATTTGGATCAAATACAATTGGAACACCTATTTTTTTTGCTTCTTCTAATATTTGAAAACTTGTTTTTCTGCTTTCTCCTTCTGCCATAAGCACACTACTTAAGAAAAAATATTTTGTATTTTTCAAAACAGATAAATCATAATCTTCTAGCTTCATCATTGTATCTGCCCCATTGCGACGATAAAAGCTAAAGGAACGTTCTCCCATTTCATCTAATCCTACAAACGCTAATGTTGTTTTATATTCATCAGATAATCTTACTTGTGTACAATCTACATTTTCATTAGCAACAATTTTTTTTAGTGCTTTTCCAAACATATCATTGCCTACTTGAGAAAGAAATGCCACATTTCCTCCTAACTTTGCTACAGCACAAGCCATGTTTGCTGGACCACCACCTGGATTTCTTTCAAAACATGGATTTCCATTTTCTGAAGTTCCATTTGGAGTAAAATCTACTAATAATTCACCTAATACTACTACATCATACATTTTTCTTTCCTCCATAATCGTTCTAATAAAGGTATATTTTACTTTTCTATCATATAAAAAGTATCTCTTTGATAACACTTATAACAATTTCTAATATTCTTAACGTTTTGATTTTCTATAATGAAAAAAGACAGCTTATATTCTTATATAACAAAGAATATAGACTGCCTCTTTATTACTAAGTTGTTTCACGCTTCACTAAAGATACTGGTAGCTGTATCTTAGAAGGTACTACACTATGCCCTGTGCATTTAATTAAGCATTGTATCGCCTCATGTGCCATTTCTTTAATTGGCTGATGTATTGTTGTAATTGTAGGACTTGTTAAGGACGCAATATTAACATCATCAAATCCTACAATTTTTAGCTCTTCTGGAATAGAAATCTTCATTTTTCTAGCTACTTGAATTACTTGTGCAGCAATTAAATCACTACTGGCAAATATTCCATCTACTAAGGGATTGTCTTTTAATACCCTTTCAATCAATGAATGATATTCCATACTTACATAATTGTCTGCCTTACACTCTACTTCTTTATGTAAAACATTTTCTTTCTCACATACATCTAAAAAACCTCTACAACGGTCATCTGCTGGCATCTTTTCATTTTCAATTCCTGAAAAATGTATTAAATATTTACAGCCATGTTCAATTAAATGCTTTGCTGCTAATACTCCACCTTGATAATTGTCACACTCTACACTTGTAGTTCCAACATCTACAGGTCTTTCAATACTAACAACAGGAATGTGTAAGGAAACAAACTTTCCTATATCAACAGAACTTGAACATAGGATAATTCCAGCAACTCGATACGACTGAAACATTTCTAAATAGTCTATTTCTTTCTCAAATTTTCCTTGTGAATTACAAAGTATAATTTTATAGCCGTTTTTTGCAGCTTCTATTTCTAAATATCGAATTAAACTTGCAAAATATGGATGATCAATATGTGGAACAATAATTCCTATTGTAGTACTTTTTTGCTTGGAAAGAGATCTTGCAATCTCATTTGGTTGGTAGTTTAATTCTTTCATTGCTGCATACACTTTTTTTCTTGTTTCATCACTAATATAACCGCGGTTATTAAGTACTCGAGATACCGTTGTTACAGTAATCCCTGATTTCGCAGCTACGTCCTTTAACGTTGCCATCTAATTCCCCATTTCTATCTCATATATATTTACGTTACACTCCTTCTCTTTCTGTGTAACACGCAATTTTATTTTATCAGCATGGGGTTGTTCTGTCAATTCATGTACTATATATATAGTAGACTCACAAGCTGTAACTTCAACAATTTTATCATCTATAATAATTGATAACTGCTCTCCAGAAAAATGTTCTAGTAGCTGCACACTTTCTTCATTATTTCTTGTAATCTTTCTATTGGCATAATCTACATAAATAACTTCTGTTCCAATTACAATTTCAAATCTTTCTCTACAATCGCCCTTCCATGTCAATTCAATTTCCATAGGCTTTTGTGTTCTTGAAATTTCTATATTTTCTTTTAAAGAAATAGTATTTGTAAGCTTTCTGGCATTTAAATATTCTTTACATAAATTATGCTGTAAACGTAACCCTTCCTTTGTTTCTATCAATGAAAATTCTCTTGGAATTCCCATTGCTCCTGTATATGGTCTATCTTTAAATAAAGCACGAAGCCATGGAATTGATACCACACGATTAGAAAGTCCTGATATTGTTTGTGCTGCATATGGAAGTTTACTAGAGTAGGATACTAGCTTATCGGATTCACATGTAAATGTATATCCATCAAAGTTACCTATATAGTAGTAACCATCGGCACACCAAAATACCCATTTTTTCTCTTCTTTCCCTTCTACTGTCAACTCAAATAAATCAGGACACTCAAATGCATCCTTTAGCCTAAGTCTTTGACTAATAGAAAAATCCTTTAAATCACTGCTTCTTAAAATTGCAAACTCATCTTCTTGTAGCCATAATACCATAATATATGCATTGCTTTGTTCATGCCAAAAGATTTTTGGATCACGATTTTCCTTTTCAATTGTTGGTACAAAAACATCTTTTATTTTTGTTAAACGTCTCCCATTATCGATACTAACTGCTAATCTTTGAGTAAACATCTTATCCTTTGACCAACTAGTTGTATTACCTGCTGCCGAATAAAAATAGATTAAGGCATCCTTTGGAAAACCTAATAATTCTCTATCATTGCAAAGCCCACAACCTGAAAACATCATTCCATCTTCATCTGGCCAAATGACAGTATCTTCCCATTTCCAGTGGAGTAAATCTTTGCTTGTTGCATGTCCCCAACTCATATTATCCCACTCTATATGAAATGGATTGTATTGAAAATACATATGATATGTTCCATTTTCATATACAAGTCCATTTGGATCATTAATCCAACCTGTGTTTGCTGTAAAATGAATGGCTGGTCTATCTACTCCTTCTTTGCAATAGGTAGTAGATTCTTGTCTAATATCTTCATAAAATTTCTTGCTAGTTGCCCCTGAAATAGTTACTATCTTTCCTTTTAAATGCTCCACTGGAATAGAAGCATAAAAGTCAATATAACTATCTTCTGCAACAGGAACATTGACTTCCATTTCTTTTTTGTTGTTAACTTCTAATGTAATTTGTGTCTTATCCCCTTTTACCCATACTGGAATCCACAAATAATCTTTTTCTACCTTTATTTCAACTGTCATTGTTCTACCTCGACTTTTATGATTTTACTGCTCCTGAAACCACCCCACTAATAATATATTTTTGAAGGAAAATATAAAGTACAAGAATAGGTGCTACTGTTAATACAAGAGCAGCCATAATCGTCCCTAAATCTGCTGAATATGTTCCATAAAATTTATATGTTGATAATGGTAATGTTAATAGTTTGTCCTTTGTTAATACAAGAGATGGCAATAAGAAGTCATTCCAAAATGCTAATACATTAAGAATAACAAGTGTTGCTGTTGTTGGCTTTAATAGTGGCAGAATAACTTGGAAAAAAGTTCTTGTTCTAGAACACCCTTCCAAAAATGCTGCTTCTTCTAATGCAATAGGAATACTACTTTTGATAAATCCATGAAAAATAAATACAGACATACTAATAGCAAATCCTACATGCATAAAAATTAATGTGGCACGACTATTTAATAAGTTTAATTTTGCTCCATAAATAGAAACAAGCGGAATCATAATCGCTTGAAATGGAATAATCATAGATGCTACCATTAATGCAAAAAATATTTTTGATATTTTATTATTAATTCTTACAAAGTAGTAAGCTGTCATTGCCGCTAAAATAATTACAATAGCTGTTGCTGATACTGTTACAATCATAGAGTTTGTAAATGCTTTTAAAAAGTCCATTTTCTCATATGCTTTTACAAAGTTATCCAGATTTAATCCCTTTTCACTAAATAGCTTAAGCGGTGTTTTAATAATTTCTTTTTTTTCTTTAAATGAGTTAATAATAGTAAAAATAAATGGAAACATATAAATTAAAAATACAATACTTAATCCAACATAGGTTGCAATTTTTTTTATACTTGTTTTTGTTCCACCAATAGTATTTTTTGCCATTATGCCTCCACCTCTTTTCTCTTTCCTAAATAAATTTGAACTCCACTAATAAGTGCAACCATTAAAAATAAAATTAACGCTTCTGCTTGTCCAACACCATATTGTCTTGATGTAAATGCTTTGTTATATACATGCATTGCTGACATAATAGTTGTACCGTATGGTTCTCCGCCAGTTAAAGATAAATTCAAATCGTATACCATAAAACATCGTGATAATGTTAAGAAAATACAGATTACAAATGATGGCATCATAAGTGGTATTGTAACACTTTTTAGCTTTTGGAATCCAGTTGCACCATCAATACTTGCCGCTTCCATTACATCTGCTGATATTCCTGTAAATCCTGCAATATAAATTAACATCATATAACCAGATGTTTGCCATACGGTAACAATAACCATTGCCCAGAATGCTTTTGTTGGATCTGCTAAAAATGAGCTTGATAAAAAGTCAATACCTGTTGTAGTACCAATGCTAACAAGCACTCTTGAAAATATAAACTGCCATATAAAACCTAATACAACTCCACCGATTAGGTTTGGTGTAAAAAATCCAGTACGGAAAAATCCAACACCTTTTATTTTACTTGTAAGCACATAACCTAAAAAGAAAGCTACTACATTTACAAGAACTACACTACATACTACATATTTTAATGTAAGAAGCAATGACTTCCAAAATTCAGTGTCCTTAAATACATTGACATAGTTTGCAAAACCTATAATATTTGTTTCACTTGAAATTCCATCCCAACTAGTAAAGGTTAAATACAGACCATATAAAAAAGGAATTATCACAACTGCCACAAATGCAAATAACCCTGGCAATGCAAAAATCCCAAAAACCTTTAGACTTTCTTTTCTACTTTTAATGCCCATTTTTTCACCCTTCTTTCTCTCTAACATTCTAAATATCGATTTCGTATCTCTTTATTTTTAAAGTAAGGTTTATTTATTTAGAGAGAGAAAATAGGAGTCATCATATCCTATTTCCTCTCATTTCAATTAATTTTTTACCACTAATAGAATTAGTTTTGTCCTGTCCAATAATCTTCAATTGACTTTGCTAATTCTTCTTGTGTGCTTTGCCCTGCTAAATATTTTTGCATTGCTGCACCTAACACTGACCAATGATCTCCTGGAACGATTGCTGCTGCTGTAAATACCTTATCTTCACTCATTGCTTCTTTAATTACTTTTCCTAGTGGATCTGTTGGTTCAAATGTATTATTAGAAGCAACTGGAATCAAACTACAATCTTCTACTAATGCTTTTTGTCCTTCTTCATCATATACTAAATAGTTTAAGAAATCTTTTGCAGCTTGAATTTGTTCATCTGTAGCTTTTTCTTTATCAATCATTACTTGCTTAGAAGCACTTGCCTGAATTTTTGTATTTGCAAAATCTGATGTATCATTTCCTAATACATATGGAATAAATCCATATTCATTATCTTCTCCACCAGCTTCTACAATATTTGACCATGCCCAAGAACCATTAATCCAGAAAGCTGCTTCCCCTTCTGCTAAATAAATTGGGTCTTGTTCATATGTTGCTGCAAGTGGCTCTGGATTATTAATGTTGTATTCTCTAAATAAATCAAATGTTTGTACAAATTGATCGAAACGTTCATAATCAGCAAGCTTTAGTTCTCCTGATTTTAACTGTTCAATTACTTCTTCCCAACCTAAATCACCATCTTTTGTTTCATATATATATTGTAATTGATGTGCACCAAGTGACCAGTCTTCTTTTGTTACTACTACTGGATATTCCATACCTGCATCTCTTAATTCCTCAAAAATAGCCTTTAAAGAGTCATAAGAATTAATTGTAGATGGATCAAATTCTCTTCCTAATGTTTCTTCAATAGCTGTCTTATTATAGATAATACCTCTACCTTCAATACATAATGGGAAGCTATAAATAGTTCCATTTACATCAGCGGTTAAGCCTTCCATTTCTTTTACCCATTCTTCATTGGATAAATCTACTGCTTTTTGTTCTGCAAGTGCTTTAACATCTGTTGTATCAAGGATAGCTAATGTTGGTGGATTTCCTGCACTATACATACTTGAAATCTTTTGGAATGGAGATTCTCCTGAAGCACAAGCCATTACTTCAATGCTAACACCTGTCTTTTCTTCATATCTTTTTGCAATAGCTTCAAGACCTTCTTGGATTTCTCCTTTTGAATTTAATAATGTAATAGCAACATTACTTTTTGTTCCTTCATCGCTCTTTCCACTTTCACTGCTTCCACTACAACCTGCTAATGTTGCCATTACCATAGTTCCTGCAAGTGCTACTGCTGTTATTTTTTTCATATTTCTCATAATAAGTATTCCTCCGTATCTTATTTTGATTTTTACAATTAATCAATTCCTTTTCTTTCTTATTTATGGCAATATCATATCATACCCCCAAATATATGTCAAGCAGTTGATATACATTTTATCTAATTTATTTTTTATTTACACCTATTATATTGTATGTTTTTTAACATATTACTATGTAGATTTTGTAGTTTGATATTTTTTTCACATTTTATTTTGCTATTTCTTCTTTCTTTTTTGCATTTTTTCTAATTTTATATATTTTAAATTAATTTTATCTTTTGTTATTTTTCTAACGTTATATCAATCGAATGATATATGGACGTAAAAAAAGAGCTATTATGAAGTAGATAATTTCTTATCTACGTTATAACAACTCTTTTTCTTACATATTATCGGTTTTCTTCTAAATTTTGCTCTGCACTAGAAAATCCCAGCTGATTATTAATATAATAAAATCCTTCTAATGGATCTGTGGAATTTTCTGAAGCAGAATAATAAGCAATAGAATCTGGATTGTTTCTTTCTGGACCATATTCTAAAACAATGACTCTAGAAAAATCAGAATCAAAGGCTATGTCAACCGAAGTAAAATCTAACTCCTGTCGTAATCCTCTGAAATAAATAATAGAAGATAGTAATTCGTTATCTTCTTTATTTAATTTCCATTCACTTACATTTGATGATGAATATTGGTAAGGTGTTATTTTTACTGTACCTATAAATCTATTATTTTTTAATAGATAATGTAAATACCAACCTTTTACTGATATTTCTGCCTCTTCATTTTTCCCATTATCAAATCTTATACCATCGTATGTTTTGAATACAGGTTGTGGAAAAGGAATCAATACAATACCTAAAACTAGAACAATGCATATTAAGAATACTATTTTAACAATTCTTTTCTTCATCACTTCTACCCCCAATACCATTATATGATATTACTTTCTATGTACTGCCTTTACAGTATTTCCATATTTGTACTGTATGAGATTGATATCCAAAGTATAATGCCACATTTATTATTTTTTCTCCATCAATAATAGCTTGACTAACTTTACTCATTTTTCATTTCCATATCTTGCTATAATTAATAAAGAGTATATTTTATTTATTTAATTTACAATCCATTTTCTAAACTTTGCATTAATCGATTCAGCCTCTCTATTTTCAAAGAGCTGTGATTCCTTATTTATAATATCTTTACTTTCTTCATTAAGCATTCTCTCTGCAAAAGGATATATTGTATTATCTTCTTTATCAATATGACGCTTTAAAAGAAAACCGTATCCTGTTATTAATGAAAGAATATCTAGTTTTAATTCAGTACTTGGATTGACTTCATATTCTTTTAGTGCAGTTTCCAATTCTAATAAATGTAATCTACCTAAATCATGCTCTACAAGCATTCCATATCGAATTAACTTTTCTGCAATCTCGCCTAGTTCTTCCATCATAATATAAAAAAGAATGTCTTCTTCCTTTTTATGATGATGCCTATCAGCATAATATCTGCCAAACTCAAGATATTCATAAAAAAGTTTTACGTCTAATGGTTTACCATCCAATATCTCTATACAAGTTCTTCTTACTTCTTCAATAAAATATAAAATATTTTGATGTTCTTTTTTTAATATATCGATTGATTCCATATTTTCCTCCATTTCTATTTGTTAAAAACAGTATTATATCACTTTTCTTAACTCAAATAAATTGTAATCAATGGCATGAAAACTTATGTCTGTTCCTTCAAACATTCCACAAATTAAATGTTCTCGTATTTTATAATAATCTTCAATATTACCATCTACCATCTGCCAGTAGCTTCCATGTATCTCTATGTTTTGTTTCCAAGTTAGATGATCTTCTTCTGATTCTACTACTTGATTTACTCTATCACATGGCATTCCATTTAATAGAAAATCTTCTAACATTTTGTATGCTTGTTCTAATGTCTTACATTCTGCTTTGTTGTTATTTTCTTTTCCATATTGATAAGCCACCTTACAAATACTTTCTATATTGGAAATTCCCTCTTTTTGTAATATAGTCACTACATAAGCTAGTCTATTTTCTACCATAGAGACTCTTTCTTGCAACCATCCATGAATATTCATTCCATCAATAATATCTTCGAGATTTCCTTCTTCTAGTTTTCCATATCGCATATTGATTACTTCTTTAATTTCAACTGCCTTTTCCTTTGCAGTCATTTCTAATATATATGTTGCCATTTCATCTTGAAGTTTAATTTTTTGATATAACCATGTATGAATTGGTCCTAAAAATGCACTCATTGTTATCCTCCTTATTATGCATACAGTATCTCTATTATGCATATATTCTTTTCTATTATAACAGAAGAAACTAAATATTTCTGTTGTTTCTCCAACATTTTACAAATATTTCATATTTTTATTGTTTAACATCTGTTTTTCTCGTACATTTTTCTTGTAACCTTACTTTATACTTATATCTTATGTTTCTATTTTTCTATTCTTTTTTCACACCATTTTTCTATAAAACATTTATGGCAATGGCATTTTCTAGCAGTACATATAGCTCTGCCATGATAAATTAATTGGAAATTAATCCGATTCCAATTTTCTTTTGGAAGAACTTCCATTAACTCTTTTTCTACTTGAACAGGATTATTTCCCTTTGCTAATCCCAATCTTTTTGAGATCCTTAACACATGAGTATCTACTGTAACTCCTGGTATCCCATAAGCATCTGCTAAAAATAATGTAGCTGATTTTCTTCCAACTCCAGCTAATGTTACTAATTCATCTACTGTCATAGGTACTTTTCCATGAAAATTTTCAATTATTTGGCTACAACATTTTTTCATGTTCTTTGCCTTGCTTTTATATAAACCTACTGTTTTTATATATTGTTCAATTTCTTCAATAGAAGCCTCTGCCATTTGATTAATTGTTTGAAATCGTTTCCATAAGTTTGGTAGTACTTCGTATACTTGCTTGTCTGTACTTTGGGCACTTAACATAATGGCAAGTAATAACTGCCAATCTTCTTGATGCAAAAACTGTTCTTTTGTCGTTCCATATTCTTTATCTAGTAACTCTAATATTTCTTTTATTACATTTTTTCTCATTTATTTGTTACCTTTTCTACCTTAATGCTAATTGTAGTTATGAAAGTAAAGATTATACCGTTTTTTAGTGATACAAAAAAGTTACTATACCCAATATTCTTGTTCTATTTTCCACTTTTCCTCTACTAAACAGTGTCTTAATGGTTCTAATTCTGAACAAATTTGTAAATCCATTTGTTCTATTTTATTGACCATTTTTTCATCTATTGGTCTACCTGCTCCTTTACTTTTATATTCCATAAAGGTTTTTTCATCCATCATAAGTGGCTTTAACTCTGGCATAATCTCTCTCTTTATAAAGCGATAAATACTAAGTCCACCATAATCTAAATCACCTGTATGATAATATTCAACCTTTTGCTCTTTTAATGCATCCACTAATCTTCTTAAAAATATTCTTTCCTTTGGAGAAGGGTAGCCATGTGTAAAAACATATAGCACGCCCTCCTCCCTTTCTTTATTAGAAAAATTAGCCTCGTTTTCTATTGTTACTACTTTTCTAATGTTTTGATTGCTACAAATAGTAGCATATTGCATTGTTTTACTATTTAATGACATTCCCCACTTCCAATTATAAGTGTTTAACTGTTTTCCATCAATTTCCAACAGTAATCCACCTGTTAATCGTAAATATTGAGTATGCTCCTCCAAATAAATTTGCTGCAATATTTCATCATCATTCATGTTATCTTCATTTTTTATTATTGGGTGATATTTTTTTGCTGCTGCTATAATTAATGATTGATATTTATTTTTAAAGGCTTTTGAATCATTTAATATTTCTACACTAAAATTTCTTTTTAATGTTGGCTTTGATAATTTATCAAGTGCACAAATTACTTTGAAAAAATCCTCACTTTTTACTTCCCTTGGAATGCTTCTTCCATCTTCCATTCCAACTTCTAATTCTTTTAAATATGTTTGAATCCATTCTTGATTGACATTTTCTAATGTTGTATTTATTCTATTTGTATACACCTTTATGTATTCCCAAATAGGAATCTGATTGCACATTTTATAAATTTGTGCCATATGTTCAATACTAATAAATTGTATACTATCAATATTTACTTTATCTACACTAGTCCACTTAACATTAATGAGTCCTTCTAGCTTTTTTGCTTCCTCTGCCAGTTTACTCATATCCAATCTTTCAATATCTTTTTCTCTTAATTTTGCACTTGCTTTTCTATTTAATTGTCCTTGACAGCGTTTACCGTTTTCTTCAAATTTTTCTATCACTAACTCCATGATAGATATTTTTTCTTTGCTCATATAAACCCCTTTCCCAAAATCTATTAATCTTCAATCTCTACTGATAAATCATCAAATTCCTTTCGTTCAAATTCCTGAATAGAAATCATTTTTTTATTTGGATTTGCAAATAAAAATGTTTTATCTACGTTTTCTATATAATTTTGTATTTTATCATTTGTTGCACTAATAATTGCCTGAAAACCTAATCCACGTATTAGTTGAATACAACTTGCTACCTTTTCTCCATCCATTTTAGAAAATGCTTCATCTAAAATAACTAGGCGAATGGTCGGATTTCTATATAACTTTGCTGATGTTTCTATTTGATACATTTGAGCAAAACTTGCAAGTAATGCAACATATAATGGATTTTGCCCTTCCCCACCAGAATTTTTTCTAAGCATCTTGCTTAATCGAAGTCTAATTGGCTCTTCTCCTTCAATAATTTGCTCCATATCAAAAGATAAATACGTTCTATAATCTGCATATTTTTCCATGTTTTGTTTTGCAATTTCCATTTCTTCTGGTGTAGCATTGTCTGGTGGGATAAAAATATCCATTAGATCCTTAATTTCATCTTCATATTGAGATTCTTGTGCTATAGTGAATAAATCCATTTGATTTTCTACTGTATTTGAAAAGCTTCTTGGATTAACCTCCAAATTCTCAGACATAAACATATCATAATATTTTCCATCATATCCTTTATTTTTTCCAATAATAAATCGATATTTGTCCTTACCAAAATTTAATCGGCTAATCATTCGATTTAATTCATCTCTTCTTGCTTTAGCTTCTTTAATCGCATCACGGATTTTAAATGCAAAGTCATTTTTAAATTGTTCCACAGCTTTTCTTGCCTGCTCATTTGCTCGTTCTCTATAACTTTCTAAGTCATCTACCTTTAGACGAGAAAGCAATGAATCATAATCGCTATTATCTAATGTTTCAATTTGAAACTGAGTTCTATTTGGATAACACTGAATATAATTCCATCGAACACTTTTTAAATCTTCCCACTTTCTTCCCAATCGATTGGTCGCTTTTTCATATTCTGCCTCAAATTTTTTCTTACACAAATCAAAGTTAATGTATTTGTTCTTTTCTTTTTCACTAAGTAACCAGTTATCTACCTTTTCTTGTAGCTTTTCTTCTTTTTCAAATTGCTTTTCCTTTTCTACTAGGTCACTTTCTAATTCAATAATTTTTTTACTAATTCCACTAACCTCTGACTCCATAGAACCTTTTCTTGCATAATATAAATCTTTTTGTTTTGTTTGATTTAAAATTTCTTCCTTAACATTATTGATTTCTTTTTCAATTCGGTCAATTCCATTGCTTTTTAAATCCTCTAGGCGTTTTATTAAATTATTTTTCTCTATTTCTTTCTCTCTTTTTTCTTCTATATCAGCTTTCCACTGCACATATTCTTCTATAGGATGAGATAAAAATTCTTGCTTTAAACGAATATCATATTCTTTTCTTTGTGTTATTAATGGCTGTTTTTTCTCTTTTATACCATCTAAATCTAGCTGAATCTGGTGAATACGCCCTTTTCTACTTTCTTCTCCAATATATGCCTTAGTTGTATAATGCTCTGGATTAATATGCTGTAACTTATAACTGTGATATAGAACACATTCCTTTGTAATTCCTACACGACACATTCTTAATTCTTCAATACTATTACATTTAACTACACCACCAAGTTTAAACTGTATGTAAGCATTTATGTAGTCTTTTGCTGCAATAACTTCTTCACATAATGCATTGTCTAACATACGATGATTATCTTCTAATACCTTCTTTGTATCTAATATTGCCACTTTATGATATTTCTTTTTATCTAACTCCTCATAAATAGACATAGCCTTTTTTACATACTGTGGCTCTACCACTAATAATAGCTTATCATTTGCTAAATAACCTTCAACAGCATTTCTCCATTCATCATCTTTAATTTCTAATAAATCGGCTAACACATAGACTGGAATATTATTATTACAAGATTTTTCTAGCTCTTTTTCTAATAAAGCTCTTACTTCCTCCACTTCTTTTGGATAGGCTTTTCTTCCATCTAATAATTTCTTTTTTTCTTCTTCTTTTAAAATCTCTTCCTGTCCTAATGTATTTAGTGCAATATCTACCTTTACTTTTTCTTCTTGTATATTTTTTCTAATTGTTTCTAACTCTTCTTGTAATTGCTTTAACTGCTCTTCTGAAATAGTATTTGCCCCAAATCTGTCAATATTAAGAGAAAGATTGGTAGATATTTCTCCTATTTCTTTCCATTTTAACAATTTCTCTTCTGTTTTCTTCCATTTTCCTGCACTTGACTCTAGTCGTTCTATCCATTCATTTACATCCTTTAGCTTGTCCTTTATTTGTTCATATCCAGATGCTAGCATTTGAGCAGTCAAATCATCTTTTTTCTTATCTAATACTTGTAGCTTTTCTTCTATTTCTAATATTTGTTGTTTTTGTCTCGTAAGATTTTCTTTTTTATCAATTAGATTTCTTTTGGCTTTTTCTAATTTATCCTTTATTCCTTCAATTTCCATACTGCAAATAAAATATTTGCTTTCTTTTACGTGGTCTCTCTCTTCTACTACTTTATTGTAGAATTTTTTAATTTCTTCTAACTTTTTAATTTCCTCATAAGTGTCATCTATTTTTCGTCTCATTCTTCCATATTGGACAACACTTTCTTGCATATCTTCAATATGAATATCCTTTTCCATACAAATATATTCTTTTACAAATTCCTCTAAACGAATATTCATTTTAAATGGAATTGCACGTTTAAATAACTTAGGAAAACGCTCTTTATCTAATCCACCAAGATACTCTCCATATAACTTTTCACGAAATCTTTCATTGGTATTTCCAATGTAATAATCTTCTTTTTCATAGTTATTTCTTAAATATTCTTTTATTTGTAAAGAAGTCATAGCACCTGATAGACTTCTATACTGATTATCAAATAGAGGACCTTTATGCCAGAAAAATACTCGATTTACAATTTCATTGCTAGATGGCTGTACATCGAATACAACTCCTATACTTTGAAATTCCTGAGTATCCGTACGCTTAAGTTCCATAACAATCGTAGTAGAAAAGTTTTGATTTCTTAAATAAGTACTTCCTCCATCTTCATCGCTATTTACCATACCTCTTAAATATTCTATTAAAGAACGGTCAGAATCATCTGTTGCTGCTTTATTAAAAAATCCACGTCCATCTGTATTGGCATATAATAAGATTTGAAGAGCATCAATAACAGTAGACTTTCCACTACCAGAATGACCTGTAAAAAAGTTCACTTCTTCATGGAAAGATAATACCTTTCTTTCAATGTAATGCCAATTATTTAAGCATACTTTTGATAATGCCTCAAAACGATTATTCTGCATCTTCTTCCTCCGTTTCTTCAATTTCGTTGTCTTTATTTTCTAATTCCAAAAATGTATTTAAAAGAGCCTTTACTTTTTCTCCATCTAATACAATATTGATGGTTGGATAAATAATAAATCTTGAAATACCTTCCACATCTTCCATTCCATCCATTGCTTCAATCACTTGATAATGTTTTAAAAATGCAAGTGCTTTTTTTATCTCTGTTGTAGATGGCTTTGTTTTTAATAACCCAAAGGTTTGTAATCTTTCATTGATGTCTGCAAGGGTTGTAATAATATTCATACTTGTAGAGGCAGATGCCATTTGCTCATCATATAAAAGTTTTAATATTAACGTATATAATGTAGTAAGTCTTGTCATTTTATCCCCTACTACCTTATCACTTTCCAAATAAATAATTCCTAATTGTTTGTTTTCTTCTACTCTCATACCAGCAATAGAAAAATACCATCTTAAAAAAGGGATATGTTCATTGCATATATGAAATTGCTTATTAAACTGTACTCTTTTTGTTCTTTTTTCATAGGTTCTTTCTAATATAAATGTTTGTTCATACAGTAATTTTATTGCTAATGATAACTCTTTTTTCTTTTCTTCTTCTAGTTTTTCATAATAATTTATCATTGATATTCACCTTTTCTATGTTCTATCCGTTATTTCTATATATAATATTACAGCTTTTAGTCAAAATTATATGCTAATCTTATATGCGACACTAAACTAAATTTCTTATATATAAATTTAGTAGTTTCTAACACATACATTCCTTATTGTTTCAGTGTAAACTCCAACTCTGGGAATTTATACTTTTCATTTTCTATCATATTCCCCTTATCTGCTACAGTAAATTTACTTCCTCTTTGAATTGCTAAATCATAGGCAAGAATTAACTTCTCAAAATCTTCTTCTTTTTGAATCATTTGAGAAGTAATTACTGCTAATCCACCCTCCATAAAGGATTCAATAAAATCTTCAATTTGTCCTTTTGAGTATCGTTTTTTCATTTTATTAAATCTTAAAACGTCTTCTTTTGACAGTTCCTCTGCTACCTCTTTTTGCTCTAGCTCTGCATTAAATCTATTTTTATTTACTCGTCTTCTATAAAATAAATTGCTAGAAGCAACTGTAAGTTTTGTAAATCGCATACAATTAGCTACTTGTTGCACTGTATTTTCTGTTTCTTCCTCTGATAAATGTTGCAGTAAACGAATAACCATTCCCTTCATATTAGAATCTTCGTTTAATAAATAGTTTAATCTTGTTACAGTAGCACGTACATATTTTACGTGTTCTTTATCCATATTAGTAATACGATATTCGATTGCTTCAAATCCACGTTGCATACTCTCAATATATCCTAATACTTCCTCTAGCTTTTTTCTTCTTCCTTCTACTTCTTTTGTATCTGTTTTAAAAAGCAATTTCTCTAATTGGTCTATTTTCTGCTTACTAATCTCATTTAACCAATATTGAATATGACTTTTGTATTGATAGAAATTGTCACTTGTCTTTAAAATATGATATTTCTTTTCAACAATTTCTTCTACATAGCCTGTCAAGTGTTCTTTTAATAATTCACCATAAGAATCTTTTTCTAATAAGCTAGCAAAAAATTTATCCATATTATGAAGCATATTTTGTAATACTTTATTTAACTTTCTTGTATTAATCATAGCTGTTTTTAGCATACTATCATTGGAACGTCCATCATTTATATAGGAAAATAAAATTCCATAAATACTTTGGATATAAACATCTGTATCATTATCATCTTCCTGCTCTAATCGTTCAAAGGCTTCTAGAAATACAGATGCATAGTCAGGAATAATGATATTTGTTATACCTGATGCATAATCTTCTAGTCTTTTTAACCACTGTGTTTTTATAAGCCAATTTAAAATTCTTGTAGCCATTGGTTCTAATTTTTCTATTTCACTTTCCTGCTCTTCTTCTTTTATTTCTATTTGTTTTATTGCAACATAATTGCTTATTATTTGTATACATACTTCTTTACTTAAAAAATAGTTATTATATTGATACTCTTCATTTATTTGTAATAGTGCCTCTATGTAAATACTTCTATTTGGGGAACGAAATAAACTCCAAAAGGATTCTGGAATTTCTTGAATCAAACGCATATAACCTCCTATTTCTTTTATTAACTGACCTTTTATTATATTTATTGTAACATAGTATGATTTTGTAAACAATAATAAAAACTCTGTTCTACCGCTTCCAATGAAGCAATTTTTATAATAAAAAATCCACTGATATATATGTTTTATATACCAGTGGATTTATTTTTTGTTAAAAGAATATTCCCGATTTATTTTTCTACATAACTATCTGTTTATCTAAGCATTTGTAAGGTAAGTCATATATGTAAAAATCTGTATATACATATAATTTTTCATGCAGTTAGCATATAACGGTTTCTTTCATCTGAAACATAGTGCCCATATCTTCCAATATTCTAAAACAGATTTAAAAAAATCCTCTCCTAATACCCAAAGTGGATGACTGGGAATATCTATTCTTTCTAAATACAGCCTTATATCCTGCTATTTTCCTCAACTCTTATAACTCATACGGTGTTACCTGATATACATAATAATTTAACCAATTTGTATACAGTGTATTGGCATGTCCTCTCCATGTAAGAAGTGGAGTATTATTAGGGTCATCATTTTCATAGTAGTTTTCTGGAACTGCAATACTAAGCCCTTTTGCCAAATCTCTGTGATATTCTTCATCTAATGTCATACGGTCATATTCTGGGTGACCAAATAGAAAAATATTTTTTCCATTGGTGCTTTTTACTAAATATACACCAGCTTCTTTTGACTCTGCCAGTAATTGAAGTTTTGGGTTTGATAAAATATCTTCTCTTCTTACTCCACTATATCTAGAATGTGGTGCATCAAATATATCATCAAAGCTACGAATAAGGGGTTCACAACGATCTAATGTGCGATGTTTGTAAATACCAGATAACTTCTTTTCTAACTCTACCTTTTCAATTCCATAATGGTGGAAAATACCTGCCATTGCTCCCCAGCAAACATGAAGGGTAGATGTTACATTTGTTGTTGTCCAATCCATAATCATCTGAAGCTCTTCCCAGTACTGTACTTGATGAAATTCCAGATTTTCCACTGGTGCACCAGTAATAATCATTCCATCATAATGCTTATCCTTTATCTGAGAAAATGTAGTATAAAACTTATTAATATGGCTGACTGGCGTATTTTTGGACTGATGAGTACACACATTTAAATACGTTACTTCTACTTGCAATGGCGTATTTGATAACGCACGAAGTAATTGTGTTTCGTAATCTGGTTTTATGGGCATTAAATTTAAAATAACGATTTGAAGAGGACGGATTTGTTGCATTTCTGCTCGTTCCTCTCCCATCATAAATATATTTTCAGATTCTAATACGGTACGTGCTGGCAAATCATTTTCTACTCTAATTGGCATTTTCTATTCCCCCTTTAATACTTGTTCCTCCGACCAAATTGGAATCCCCAGTTCCTTCGCTTTTTTATTTTTAGAAGAATTAGAAGTTACATCATTATTTACTAGGTAATCTGTTTTTGCTGTTACGCTTCCTGTTACCTTTCCTCCACGTTCCTCAATATAAGCCTTCATCTCATTTCTATTTTTAAACTTCTCTACGGAACCAGTAATAACAAATGTTTTTCCTTCAAATACCTTTTCAATTTCACTTTCTTTGATTTCTTCTAGCTCAAGCTTTTCTAGTAAATGAACTACCACTTGTTTGTTATGGTCATTTTCAAAATACTGTACAAGCCCTTTTGCCAAAATAGGTCCAATTCCATCAATTAATTCTAGCTGTTCTGTAGTTGTGTTCATAATTTCTTCCATATTGTATTTGAACTGTTTACACAATACTTTTGCATTGGCTAGACCAATTCCTGGGATTCCTAAGCTATATAACACTCTTACTAAATTGGTATGTCTTGATTTTTCAATAGAAGCAATTATGTTGTCATAAGATTTCTGACCAAACCCTTCCATTGATACAATGGCGTCTTTATGCTTTTCTAACTCAAATATATCTGCATATTCATGAATAAATCCTGCCTGAATAAACTTTTCTAATGTAGCAATGGATAATCCATCAATATTCATAGCATCACGACTTACAAATAGCTGAAATGATTTTATTTTCTTTGCACTACAATCTGGGTTGGTACAATATAAAGATTTTACATCATTTACTTTTTTAATTTCTGTTGGCCCGTCACAGGCAGGACATTTTTCTGGAATTTCAATAGAACTTGAACAAGTTTTATTTTCTGCTATTTGCGGAATAATCATATTCGCTTTGTACACTGTAATTTCATCGCCAATTCCTAACTTTAATTCTTCCATAATAGACAAATTGTGAACACTTGCTCTTGTTACTGTTGTTCCCTCTAGCTCTACTGGCTCAAACACAGCTACTGGATTAATAAGGCCTGTTCTTGATGGACTCCATTCAATGTATGATAATCTTGTAGTGGCAAGTTCATCTGCCCATTTAAATGCAATAGCATTTCTTGGAAATTTAGATGTCATTCCTAGACTTTCTCCGTATTCAATATTATCATAAATTAAAACTAATCCATCCGATGGTAAATCAAAATCAGCAATTTCCTTTTCAAATTGTTCGATAGATGTTACTACAGTATCTTTATTTACTCTATGATATGGCACAATTTCAAAACCTTGTCCTTTTAGCCACTGCCACTGACATTCTCTACTGTTTTTCATATCAACTCCATCTGATTGAATTAAAGCAAATGCATAAAAATGAACGTTTCTAGCAGCAGTAATTTCACTATTTAATTGACGTACAGAGCCAGAACATAAATTTCTTGGGTTTTTGTACTTTTCTTCTCCCTCTGCCATCTCTTCATTCATTTTGTCAAAATCAGAATATGGAATAACTGCCTCTCCTCT
>CALWGN010000302.1 GCA_944380055.1 uncultured Lachnospiraceae bacterium | reverse complement strand
GACTCGATGATGGCAAAAATGATAACGCTCCAACTAGTATGCGTAATGAACTTTTCCAATACTTCATTGACAACCAGACCTAGGAGCAAATGACTATAGGCGAAAACACAAAGGACGACCTGATCTTGAGTACGAAAAAATGGTTCAAAGGTCATTGAACTTACAAGGGATAAATATAACAGCCGATATTCCGAGAGTCACTATGTTTTCTTATATGAAGTTTATAGTCAAAAAGATTAATGCACTAGTATTGTTCAGGTGGAAATAAAATGTGAATCAGTTACAATAAGTTATGTAAAAAGCTAATTGATAAAAGCATGAATAAAAAAGACTTGCGAGAAGTGGCATGCATTAGTTCTGCTTCAGTGACCAAACTTAGCAGGGGAGACAACATTACGACAGATATCCTGTTAAAAATTTGTGTAGCAATGGACTGCGCTCTTGAGGATATCATGTAAACAATAAAAGAGTTATTGGAGATTTGATATGCCAAGCACTATCACATTAACCTCTGAATCCGATTCAATCCAGTATTTATGTAAAAAAGATAAAGGATTGGCGAAGGTAATTTCTTTAATCTGTCCTATAAGCTATCAGCCTTATAGAGATGATTATGAATTTTGGTGCATGAAATTATTGAACAAATGCTTTCGGTTAAGACAGATGCTAAGATATATGATCGACTAGAGGATTTGGTTCTGAGAATGTTACTATATCAGCTATAAACTCATTAAGCGACGAGCAAATACGAAGCATTGGTACTTCCACAGCAAAAGTTTCTTACATTCGTACCTTAACGCAATCAGTAACATCTAGTACGCTTAATTTAACAGACCTTCCAGATTTGAATGACACAGAAATTATAAAGACCTTGACTTCTGTAAAAGGAATAGATAATTGGACTGTAAAGATGTATTCAATCTTTGTACTAAACAGGCAAGATATCCTTCCTACGGAAGATGTGACTTTTCTTCAAGCGTACGAGTAACTATATAAGACAACTGATCGCTCACACACATCAATCATAAACAAATGCAAAAAATGGAAACCTTACTCTTCCATTGTAGCTAGGTATTTATCCCGAGCATCGGATGGAAGTCTTACGAAAGAGGAATTCCATTTATATAAAAATTAAACTTTAGGAGGAATCACCTATGAATGATGGTTTTGTAAACGAACAAGAATTAAGGGAATATATTAATTCCAAGAATTATCACACCTATAACCAAAACATAAAGGATTTTCTATCCTTTGTATTTGCAGGTTGTATTAACACTAATCACCCTTTTAAAGCTGAAAAAAAGGGTGGGCAAGTTAAACCAGATTTAGCAATTACCCATAATGGAAAAACTAAACTTATCAGCATTAAGAAAGGCTCTGGAAACAGTGTACATCAAGAGAAAATTGAAGTTTTCTTCCCTTACATAAAACAATTGTTTAATGATGAAACACTTGATGATTTAAAAAAATTCCACTATGGAGATGGAACCACTAACGATAGTGGAAAAACAAGATATAGTGCAGCTGATTGCAAGAAAATATATTCAGCAGAAATAGCCAGACTTAACAACAGTTTTAATAATTGGGATAAGCTCAAACTATTTCTAGATAGATTCCTATTTGTAGGAAATGTTGGAACAACAACAACTGATATGGTATACCATGGAACAATCGATGAAGGATTATGGGCTAGTAGAGATGAAATTATGAACTATATTAAAAACAATAGTATCTCTGCAAACGCCTTACACTTTGGCCCACTAACATATCAAGTTTGGGGCAGAAACGAGAAAGGTACTGCCGTTCATCCAGACAGAAGATATGTTATGCAAGTTAAATGGGGAAGCATCACTAAAGACCTTCAATCTATAAGGAGGAAATAGATATGTACAAAGGAACTCATGATGGAGATATCGATGAAATTAAATTTGTTGTAAAATTCAATTCTAACAAAAGTAAATTTGACAACTACTTAAAACGTTTTGAAGCATACTCAAACCTATGGATGATTCGTGTCACATCAAAACAACTATCAAAACTAAGTGACAGAAAAGTGTTTACTCGTTCAGATACTTATTTGGTTTCAATAAATTCCGATATCAGCAAGTTATTGGAAGATAATGACTATTATTTATCAGAAGATATATTACTTGAGAGCAATATTCCATATACTAAAATTCCACATTCTGGAGTGTCCGTCAAAATGACAACATCAAAAAGTTATCAAATACTAAAAATAGGTCCAAACTCATTTAAAGGGTTATTTTATTCTTATGAATTGGGTGCAGGTGCATCTTTATACTGTTTAAGAGAGAACGAATTGCCCAAAAATCCAGATTTGATAACTGGGTGGAACTCTACGGTTGAACGAATGGCGACATACTTTGATAGATTTACAAATAGTAATAAAAAGTTTTATCTCAACCAAGAAATATGTAAAAATATAAAGAATTACTCATGCAAGGAAATAGAACGTATGATAAACTCTTCCGACTGTTTACAAAAGAAAATATTTAACGGAATAGGTTTATACGAAGAACCTTACACGGCCTTCTATTTTTATCACGGTGAGTCAATTCACGAACTTACAAATATTCCTTTTAATGTAACAACGGGATCAGGTCGTTCCAAAGGAGATTATACAATTGTTCTAAAACCTAACTAAAAAATAACGCAGCTTTAGGCTTACCACTTAAAGCTGCGTTATTTTATTCGAAATCGCATAATGAAACTAATTCTTCTGCCAAGCGACATATAACCGGAACAACCACACTGTTTCCAATTTGTTTATATGCCTGATAGCCTTTTCCAATTTTATATTCATCAGGAAAACCCATCAACCTTAAACATTCTCTTTCAGTTAGTTTCCTATTCTGAGCAATAACAACAGCAACATTACTTCCACCTGTTCCCATCTTCGCTGTCAAACAATTTGAAATATCTCCAGTAACAAAATGACATCTTGAAGGTCTGATATCATATGCCAAAGTGGATGGTTGAACATTTATATTTTTCTTTTCTACAAAAGTCTTAATATTTCTTCCACAAGCCTCCGAAACAATGTAATCAGTAGTATCAATGTTCTTTTCAATAATATCACTTAATTTAGTTGTCAATTCTTCATGTTCTGGAAAAGAGAAATCACTAATATCTACCCCATAATCTTTTCTTATTCCAATGCAATACCATCGCTCTCTATTCTGAGGGACATTATAGTTTTTGGCATTCAAAACATCAAATTTACAATCATAGTCTAAATCATCGATAATATCCAAAATAGCTTTTAAGGTATTCCCATCATCGTGATTAGTTAATCCTTTTACATTTTCTAAAATGAAAGCTTTGGGTTTCTTTTCCTTAATTATGCGTACAACGTCAAAAAACAATGTTCCCCTAGCATCTTCGAAACCTAATCTTTTTCCAGCAGTAGAAAACGGTTGACATGGGAAACCAGCACACAAAATATCGTGATCTGGTATTTCTTTAGCTTCAATTTTTGTAATATCTCCATGTGGCAGTTCTCCGAAATTCATCTCATATGTTTTTTGTACATGCAAATCAATATCTGAACTAAATACACATTTACCACCTACTTTTTCAAACGCTAATCTAAACCCACCTAAACCACAAAATAAATCAATAAAATTAAACGCCATAGTAATCCTCCATATACTTAATAAAGTGATTAATTATACCTGTAATAACTGGCGGGCTAACAGCATTTCCTGCTTGCTTATATTGTTGAGTCATACTCACTGCCGAATTTATAATAATATTATCTATAAATTTGTCATCAAAACCTTGGAGTTTGAAATTTTCTCTTGGTGTAAATTTCCTAATATACGATTTTTCTCCATTAGAAATATATACTTTCGTTGTATCTGAACGTGCCAATATTGTAGGAGATATACCATAAATAGAGTATACTCTCCTTTGTCGTTCTAAATCATTCCATACATCCCTTGGTAAATCAAACAACTTCACTATCTTATCGCAACATTCTCCTGTTTCGTTAAACTTACTATTTTCTAAGAAGTTCACAATATTATCATTTGTTATAAGGTACCTATCGTCCTTTTCTTCCGTAATGATATCTTTAATATATAATTGCTTATTGTCAAATTTTAATTGATTAAAAAATTCAAAGCCACAATATTTAAAATTTGATTTTAACTCATTAATCTTTTTATTTCGTTTATCTAGTTTTATTTCATCCGATACACCATCACGAATTCCTACAATGTATGTTCTTTCTCGATTTTGTGGTAACCCTGCTTCAACAGAGTTTATTACAGTAAAGTCAATTGTGTAACCCACTTCATTTAATATCTTAATAATTGTTTTGAATGTTTCTCCGTTATCATGACTCACTAAGTTTTTTACATTTTCTAATAAAAAGA
>CALWGN010000301.1 GCA_944380055.1 uncultured Lachnospiraceae bacterium | reverse complement strand
TTATTAAGTTTAATACAATATGTATTTTTGTTTTTTTGGTGTATTATATCTAATAAGATATATTTTAAATTATATAAGCCACGTAAAGTAATTTATTTTTATCAAAGTGATGAGCCAAGTATTGTGTTAGAAAAAATGCATCGTAGACATGATAAATATGATGTACAGGAAGTATTTAGGATTTTTGATACGGTAAACTTTTATAAGGCAATAGAGTCATTTGATGCTGTTGTGTTAGATCGTGTGAGTGCAGCGAATAGGGAAGCTTGTATTGAAGCTTGTTATATGAATAAAGTTCGCTTATACATGGTTCCATCATTTGATGATGTTATTATTGAAAGCAGTATGATGATTAACCTATTAGATACGCCATTATATTTAATGAAGAACAGGGGACTGTCTTTTGAACAGCATTTGATAAAAAGAGGACTTGATTTATTGATTGGTATACCGCTTTTTATTGTTGCTTGCCCGTTTATGCTACTTACTGCTATAGCAATTAAATTAGATGATCATGGGCCAGTATTATATAAACAAGAGCGATTAACAATCGGTGGTAGAGTGTTTAAAATCTACAAGTTTAGAAGTATGCGTGTTGATGCAGAGAAGGATGGGAAGGCTGTATTGATGTGTCAAAATGATGATCGCATCACACGTGTAGGTAGATTTATTCGTAAATGTCGTTTAGATGAATTACCTCAATTAATCAACGTAATAAAAGGGGATATGTCTTTAGTAGGCCCTAGACCTGAACGTCCGCAAATTGCGGAAGAGTATTATCAGACAATGCCTGAATTTAAATTTCGTTTAATGGGTAAAGCAGGTATTACTGGTTATGCACAAGTAATGGGAAAATATAATACTACGCCATATGATAAATTGGTGTTTGATTTAATGTATTTAGAAAATTATTCTATTCTATTTGATTTTAAAATTATGTTATTAACATTGAAGACTTTATTTAATGTTGATGCGACAGAAGGAGTATTGAAGAGGAAAGATAAGGAGTAAAAGCATGAAGGAGAGAATTAAAGAAGTTTTAAAAACATCAGGTACATACTTTGTACTATTATATGCAATCGTTACAATTGTATTTATAATTTTTATGATGAGGATGAACGTACTACCATTAAAATATTTATTACCGGTAATAATTGCGTTACTACTTTTAATAGTAGGAATGTATTTTCTTCAGTTTGGTAAAAGAGTAAATAAAATAAATAAGATTTTAGGAAAAGTACTAATTGTTGTATTATGTGGTGTAATGGTCTATGCTAGCACTGCATTTTCAAAAACTGAAGAAACTATTAAGAAAGTTACAGAGAATAAAGATATGCAAACAACTGTAGTTTCTGTAATTGTCTTAAAGGAAAATAAAGCAGAAGAAATTAAGGACTTAAAGACTAGCAGTTTTGGAACTGTTTCTATTGGTGAAGTAGAATTCATTAATAAAGCATTGGATGATATAAAAAAAGATTTGGATGTGAGTAGTGTTAAGACTACAGAATATGATTCTTATAAAAATTATGCCGATGATTTATATGATGAAAAAGTAGATGCTATTATTTTAAATGAAGGTTCTCGTGGTATTGTAGAAGATCAATATCAAACTTTTAGTGATGATACAAAAGTCATTAAGCGGTATAAATATAAGACAGAAGTTAAAGATATCAGCAAAGATGTAGATGTTACTAAAGAACCATTCAATGTTTATATTTCAGGTATTGATACATATGGAGGTATATCTACTGTAGCTCGCTCAGATGTTAATATGATTGCAAGTGTAAATCCAAATACACATCAAATCTTATTGACAAGTATTCCACGAGATTTCTATATTCCACAGACTTGTCAAAATAATCAAAAGGATAAATTAACACATACAGGTATTTATGGAGTAGATTGTACGATTGAATCAGTAGAGAAATATATGGATATTGATTTGAATTACTATGTTCGTGTAAATTTTTCTAGTTTAATTGATATAGTAGATGCTTTGGGTGGTATAACAGTAGAAAATCCTCATACTTTCACTTCTTTTGATGGCAATTATTTCCCAGCAGGAAACATTACTTTAAATGGTACAGAGGCATTGTCATTCTCTCGTGAACGTCATGCTTTTGCAGATGGAGATAAAGAGCGTGGTAGAGATCAGATGAGAGTTATTACTGGTATTATTAATAAAGCAATTTCACCTTCTATTATTGCAAATTATTCTAATGTTTTAGACTCTATTAGCGGAAGTTTTGAAACAAATATGGGAAATAAAGATGTTACCGCATTTATAAAGAAACAAATAAATGATATGAGTGATTGGGATATAAAGCAAACACAAATTAGTGGTAAAGGATCAACCGAGTGGACACCTGCAAATGGATTTGATGCTTATGTTATGATCCCTAATGAAAAAACAGTGACAAAAGCGAAAAATTTAATTGAGAAAGTACATAATGGTGAAAAGCTAACAGATAAAGATCTAGAATAGCAAAAGAAAAAAGAGTCCATTATCATTAAGTTAAGATTAATGGCTCTTTAATTCTTTCTTAGGTTTGACCAAAAAAGGGTTCTTACAATTAAGGGGACAAAAGCAAAAGCAGAAAAATCAGGTAGACTATATGTGAATGCATAGAACACCTGATTTTTATATTTAAAATTTAATAATAATTAAAATTTTAATGGAAATTGTTAACACAAAGCCTTGTTTTTTTTGAAGTAGAGATGAGCAATATTTTGAAAAGCTCTCACATAACCATAGAAGTGTGAATGATTTTAATACAAAATCACTTATAAATCTTTGTGACGTGATTAGCTAATTTATATTTGTTCAATTAGAAAGTAAATCATAAATTTCCTTTAAATGAAAATCAAACAAAACACAGAAACATACTTTGTATATAGAAAGACATTTTTCTTTATAAATAAAAGGTAAATACACAAAAAACTATTAAATCTAGATAGGAAATTATGACTTAAAAAAATTTAATGTAATGGAAGTGACGTGCATAAAGTTAAAAAGTAATTTT
>CALWGN010000300.1 GCA_944380055.1 uncultured Lachnospiraceae bacterium | reverse complement strand
GGAGGTATTTATTTTATAACAGTATTAATAAAAGGAAAAATAAAAGGATAGGAGGAAAATGTATGCAAAATAAAAAATTACCAGAGGGTATGCAAGACCTTAGTCATATGATACAATATGCATCATATATGAAACAACTTAAAAAAATTAATAATGAACATAAAAGAAAGATAAATAGAATTGAGAGAAATAAAGAAAGAGAAAGAAAAAGGCTGTATAGAGATATAAGAAGATATAGAAGTACAGGTTCTTACACTATGGATGAAGAAACAAAAAGAAAAATAAAAGAGACGCTAAAAGTCATGCGGTATATTAGGTGTACTTCTTGGCGCTACCGCAACAATTGGATATGTAAGTAGTGACGAATTTCAAAAAGAAAAATATTCTGAAAACCAACAATTTAGAGAGAACTATAAAGTTAACAAAAAAGATATGCAAATTGGAGAAAACGTAAACTATGACTATGACTCAAATACAATAAAAACAAATTTACAAATAGATGATGAAGGAAGATAAAAAATAGACTAAAAAATACTAGAAATATTAAATTCCTAGTATTTTTTTTGCTCTTATAACATCTTCTTCTGTGGCATTTGCCACATCTTTTAATTTGTATTCTAAGTTTAGTTTTTCCCACTTATAAATTCCTAAATTATGGTAAGGTAGTAACTCTATTTTTTGAACAGTATTTAAAGAAGATATAAATTGCTTTAATAATAATAAATCCTCTTTATCATCTGTAATTCCAGGAATAATAACTTGCCTAATCCACATAGGAATATTATTATCACTTAAATATTTTGCAAAAGCTAATTCTTTTTCATTAGAAAAACCTACTAAATCGTGACACTTTTCTGGCTTAATGTGTTTAATGTCTAATAATACTAAATCTGTTAAGCTAAGCAATTTTTTTAAAGAGTCTGTTAAATCAAACATACCAGAAGTATCAATAGCAGTATGAATATTTGCATTTTTAAATTTTTGAAATAAAGTAATTAAATAAGGAATTTGTAATAAAGGCTCTCCACCAGTAGCTGTAAAACCACCACCAGAAGGAATTAAAAAATTTTTATAACGAAGAACTTTATTAAAAATTTCATTAGCACTAACAACGGTTCCTTTAGAACAATCCCAAGTATCACGATTATGGCAATATTTACAATTTAAATGACAACCCTGGAAAAAAACAACAAAACGAAGCCCTGGACCATCAACTGTGCCAAGGGTTTCGATAGAATGTATTCTTGCGTAATTTTCTTTATCTAATAATTTCATAATATATTCCTTATTAATAATTTTTTTATAGCTTTTACATTCTTTCTTGAATTGTTCTTTTTATAACATCTTCTTGTTGTTCTCTTGTTAATTTAGTAAAATGAACAGCATATCCAGAAACTCTAATTGTAAGTTGTGGATAATTTTCTGGATGTTCCATAGCATCTTCTAGCAATTTTCTATCAAATACGTTAACATTAATATGATGTCCTTCGTTTATAAAGTAGCCATCTAAAATATTAACTAAATTAGAAATTCTAGTATCTTCTTCTTTTCCAAGTGTTTTTGGAGTAATAGCAAAAGTATAAGAAATACCATCTTCTGCATATTCATAAGGTAGTTTTGCAATAGAATTTAATACTGCTAAAGCACCATTTACATCTCTGCCATGTAATGGATTGGCACCAGGACCAAATGGCTCCCCTGCTTTTCTTCCATCTGGTGTTGAGCCTGTGTTTTTTCCATATACAACATTAGAAGTAATAGTTAAAACAGATAAAGTTTGCTTTGAACCTCTATAAGTATGATGCTTTTGTAATTTCTTTAAAAATACTTCTACTAATTTAGCTGCAATAGAATCTACTCTATCATCATCATTACCAAATTTAGGGAAGTCTCCCTCTGGAATATAATCTACAGCCAAACCTTGTTCATTTCTTATTACTTTTACTTTAGCATATTTTATAGCAGATAAAGAGTCAGCAACAACAGAAAGTCCTGCAATACCACATGCCATAGTTCTTAAAATTTCTCTATCATGAAGAGCCATTTCTAAGGCTTCATAAGAATATTTATCATGCATGTAATGAATAGCATTTAATGCTTTAATATATATTTTAGCAAGATAATCCATCATAACATCAAATTTCTTTATAACTTCATCATAATCTAAATATTCAGAAGTAATAGGCTCTAATTCTGGAGCAACTTGCTTTCCAGAAATTTCATCTTTTCCACCATTAATTGCATAAAGCAAAGCTTTAGCCAAATTTGCTCTTGCACCAAAAAATTGCATTTGCTTACCAATTTTCATTGCAGATACACAACTAGCAATACCATAATCATCGCCTAAAGTTGCTCTCATTAAATCATCATTTTCATATTGAATAGAAGAAGTTTCAATAGAAATTTTAGCTACATAATCTTTAAACTTTTTAGGTAAATTTTTAGACCACAATACTGTTAAATTTGGTTCTGGAGCAGGACCTAAGTTAGTTAATGTGTGTAATACTCTATAAGAATTTTTTGTAACTAATGTTCTACCATCAATTCCCATACCACCAATGCTTTCAGTAACCCAAACAGGATCTCCACTAAATAAAGCATTATATTCTGGAGCTCTTAAAAATCTTACAATTCTTAATTTCATAACAAAATGATCCATTAATTCTTGAGCTTGTTGTTCTGTTAAAGTACCATTTGCAAAATCTCTTTCAATGTAAATGTCTAAGAAAGTAGAAGTTCTTCCTAAACTCATGGCAGCACCATTTTGGTCTTTAATAGCCCCTAGGTATGCAAAATATAGCCATTGAAAAGCTTCTTTTGCATTTTGCGCTGGAACAGAAATATCAAAACCATAACGTAATGCCATCTTTTTTAAATCCTCTAAAGCAATTATTTGATCATGAATTTCTTCACGTTCTCTAATAATATCTTCTGTAAATTCATCATAATTCAAAATATCTAATTCTTCTTTTTTCTCTGCAATTAAAGAATCTACTCCATATAAAGCAACACGTCTATAGTCACCAATAATTCTTCCACGACCATAACCATCTGGAAGACCAGTAATTAAATGAGAACTTCTAGCTGCTCTAACATCAGGAGTATAAACACTAAAAACACCATCATTATGAGTTCTTCTATATTTATTATAAATTTCATCTGTAACTGGATCTACTTTTAAACCATATGCAGCACAAGATTTTTCTACAATTTTAATACCGCCAGCAGGCATAATGGCTCTTTTTAAAGGCTTATCTGTTTGAAGACCAACAATTTCTTCTAAGTCTTTATCTATATAACCTGGTTCATAAGCATCTATAGAAGAAGGAGTTTTAGTATCTGCATCTAATACACCACCCTCTTGCCTTTCTAGCTTATATAGTTCTAAAATTTCATCCCATAGTTTTTTAGTTTTTTCAGTAGGAGTAGACAAAAATTTATCATCGCCTGTATATGGATGATAATTAGATTGTATAAAACTTCTTACATTAATTTCTTTTTGCCATTTTCCACCTTGAAAACCATCCCATTGTTTAAAATTCATATTATTTCCTCCTAAAATAAGAATTGTTTTTGTTATGTGGTGCTAAAAAACGCACCGCAAATTATC
>CALWGN010000299.1 GCA_944380055.1 uncultured Lachnospiraceae bacterium | reverse complement strand
GCTTCCAACAGAAACAGAAGAAGATATGAAAGGTATTGCAGAGTTATCAGAAAAGATTGCTCGTCGCTATTATGAAATACCAAAAGATAAGAGAAATGGAAAAGTTCAAATTGTAGCAAGCTCATCTTTCTTTGTTCCAAAGCCATTTACACCATTTCAATGGTCACCAATGTGTACAAAAGAGGAGTTTATTCGTAGAGCAAAGTTAGTAAACAATACATTTAAAGAGCAATTAAATAAAAAAAGTTTAAAATATAACTGGCATGAAGCAGACCTTACAGTACTAGAAGGAGTATTTGCCAGAGGTGACAGACGAGTGGCTGATGTATTATTAAAAGCATATCGAAAGGGATGCTTATTTGATTCTTGGTCTGAATTTTTCGATAATAAGAAGTGGATGGAGGCATTTGAAGAATGTGGTGTATCCATTGATTTCTATACAACAAGAGAACGGGATATTAATGAAGTGTTACCTTGGGATTTTATTGATGCAGGAGTAACAAAGAAATTTTTACAAAAAGAATGGGAACAAGCACAAAAAGAAACGGAAACACCAAACTGCCGTATGAAATGTTCAGCTTGTGGAGCAATGAAATTTGGAGGTGGCGTGTGCTATGAAAATAAGAATTAAGTTTAAAAAAGAAGGAGCAATGAAGTTTGTTGGTCATTTGGATGTAATGCGTTATTTCCAAAAGGCAATTAGGCGAGCAGATATAGATATTTGCTATTCGGCTGGATTTAATCCTCATCAAATTATGTCTTTTGCTGCTCCACTTGGAATTGGAATAACAAGTGAAGGCGAATATATGGATATAGAAGTGAATTCTACGGATAGCTCAAAGGAAATGGTAAATAAGTTAAATAGCTGTATGGTAGATGGATTTACTATTATAAGCTATCGTGAATTACCAGAAGAAAGTAAAAATGCTATGTCTATTGTAGCAGCAGCCGATTATGAATTAACATTTCGAGAAGGCTATGAGCCAGAAGATAAAGCCGTCTTTTTTGAAGGATTACAAAAGTTTTATAATCAAGAAGAAATTAATATTATAAAGAAGACAAAGAAAAGCGAAATGGAAATGAATATTCGTCCTCTCATTTACAAACTAGAAGTAAAAGATGATGTAATATTTATGCAGGTCTCTACTGGTAGTGTAAGCAATTTAAAACCAGAGCTAGTAATGCAGGCTTATTATGATAGCTTAGGAATGGAGTTACATCCATTTACTTTTAAGATTCATCGTTTAGAGTTATATGCCAATAAAAATATGAAAGAAGAAGATGCACCAATAGAATTAGTAACATTAGAATCATTAGGTGATGAAGTTGAATAATAGTACAAGTAAGCGTATTTTAGTTAAATATCAAGGGAAAATCATAAATGGGCTGTATCAAAATGGAAAAATGATACAGCTTGATATAGAAGACGGAAAAGAAAATCCATCTATTTTAGGCAATGTTTATATTGGAAAAGTAAAAAATATTGTAAAAAATATTGGTGTTGCATTTATAGAAGTTGGAAATGGAATTTCTTGCTACTATTCAATAAATAAAAATAAAAATCCATATATTGTTAATTCAATAAATGGAAAAAGCCAGGGTACTAATATTGTAGTTGGAGATGAAATTCTTGTTCAAGTAGAAAAAGAGGCATTAAAAACAAAAGAACCGACAGTAACGTCTAAAATTAGTCTGACAGGTAGATATTTAGCGATTACTTTAGATGGAAAACATAGTACAGCAGTATCTGGTAAAATAAGTGATGATGTATGGAAAAAAGAAGTAAAAGAAAAAGTAGTAGAGTTTTTAAAAAGTAAGGAAAACAATTACGTTAGTGTTATAGTAAGAACAAATGCTTATGTAGCCAATACTGATGAAATATTAGAAGAATTAGAAATACTATATAGTAGAATAGAGAAGTTAATGGCAGTTGCTCACCATAGAACTTGTTATAGTTTATTGTATCAAGCTCCTGCTTCTTATCTTCTAGCACTAAGAGATACAAGAGAGGAACAGCTAGAAGAAATCGTTACAGATGATAAGGAAATTTATGATGAAATATTACAATTTATGGAGCAATCGTCATGGAATGGTAAGAATAAAGTAAGATTTTATGAAGATAAGTTATTGTCATTAAGTAAGTTATATTCCTTAGAAACGGTCATTTCTTCTGCATTGCAAGAAAAAGTATGGATGAAATCAGGGGCATATCTTGTAATTCAGCATACAGAAGCACTTACAGTTATAGACGTTAATTCTGGAAAAGCCATTAAAGGAAATGGTGATTTAGAAGAAACATTCTATAAATTAAATGTAGAGGCTGCCAAAGAAATTGCTCATCAGCTTCGCTTAAGAAATTTATCTGGAATTATATTAGTTGATTTTATTGATTTGAAGCAAGAGGAAAACAAATATCTGCTTTTAGACCAATTAAAACGTTTCGTTTCATCTGATCCAATAAAAACAATAGTTGTGGATATGACCAAGTTAAACCTTGTGGAAATAACTAGAAAAAAAGTAAGAAAGCCATTGCATGAAGTAATTAAGAAATGGTAAAATTTACATTTATACAGCAAATAAGTAGGAATATGCTTGTTTGTAACAATTTTAAGGAAGAATGATTAAGATTATAAAGTCTATCTTTCTAGAAGGGAGGAAATGTTATGAAAGTAGAAAAAATAATAGGAAGAAAGATTTTATTTCAATTTGTAATCATTTTTATTGCTCTTTTTTTTTCTTTTATGGTTTATATGTTAAATGAGAAACGTATTAACGTAAATGATGACCAAAAGATAGTTCTGAGAGAAGTAGTACAACAATGGGAAAATGCAAAAATAGATCTTGAAAATAATATAGAATTATTTCAAAAAGATTATGCTAATAGAGCTCAATCAGTAGAATATATATTAAATACGAAAGGAATGGATTCAGTTACAAATGAAGAGTTAAAAAATATGACTCAGATTTTACAAGTAGCTTCAATAAATCTAGTAAGCAGTAATGGAGAAATTTTATTTTCTTCAATAGAAGAAATAGTTGGACTGAATTTAAAAGAATATACAGAAACAATAGCATTTTGGGATATGATAGATGGAGTTTCAAGTGAAGAAGCAATTGTGCAAATTGGAGAAACAAAAATTATATCTGGTGAGCAATGTGTATTAGTAGGTATAAAATCCAAGTTGTCTGGAATTGCAATGATTCAAATGGAGGTACCAATTTCTGTATACGAACAAGTAATAAAGCCATTTACAATTGAAACACTAATAAGTAGAATTCCAACAGAAGATGAAAAGGCAATTTTTGCGGTAGATAATAATACAGGAGATTTACTTGCAATAACAAGTAATAATGAACAAACAGTAATATTTAAAGAGGGGCAAACAAAAGAGGAGTTTTTAGAAACTTTAAAAGGATACAGAAATCAATTTACTGTAAAAATAAATGATAAGTCAAAGCATCTTAGTATCGTAGAAACTGATGAGTATATATTTGGATGTTGGACAGATTCTAGTTATACATATAGAAATGCTACTGTTGAAGCTCTTGTATTGGTATGCATTTTGTTAATTTCGCTTTGTTGTATTTATTTAATTGTTTCAAAATTAATAAAAAAATACGTGATAAAAGATATAGAAAACATTAATGAAGTAGTCAACTTTATATTAGAAGGAAATATAGATACAGATTTTGCAACAATGAGTAGTTTGGAATTTCAAAACTTAACGAATATCCTTGATAAGTGGAAAGAAAATTATAAAAATAAATCAGAACGACTAACTAGATTAGTTGAAAAAATAAACCCTAATGTCGCAGTATTTGAATGTCATCACACTATGAATCAAGTATTTTATTCTGAAAATCTAAAGGAATTGTTTGCTATAGATGATGCAGATTTTCTAGTAATAACTAGGGATTCACAAACATTTGAAAAATTTATTTCTTCCGTTAAAAAAAGAGAAGATTCTCATCAAATTATAAACATTGGAGAACGCTATATTAGTGTTGATACATTAGGTGAGGGCGATGTGTTCTACGGTGTTATTGTTGATAAAACATCAGGAATTGTTCGTATGAAAAACGCAGAAAAGAAATTAGAAAGTGCTATAGATGAAACAAAGAGAGATCCATTAACAGGGTTATATAATAGAAAAGGAATTGAGGAAGAAATTAACATTTTATTACAAAAAAATCCTAATGTGGGCATTATGATGATGCTTGATCTTGATAATTTCAAAAAAATAAATGATAATGAAGGACATCAAATAGGGGATAAGGCATTAAAAGTCTTTGCCAATTGTTTAAGAAAAATTTTTAGACCAGAAGATATTATTGCACGTATGGGTGGAGATGAATTTACAGTATTTATTGCCAGTCATTTAAATGAACAGTCGATGAAACAAAAGTGTGAAAGATTATTAGAACAATCAAGAATTGCTCTTAAGGAATATTATAAAAAATATAATGTTTCTGTTAGTATAGGTGTTGCATATATTTCTAATGATACAAAGACATATGAGCAATTATATAAATCAGCAGATGCTGCCTTGTATAAGGCAAAAAATAGTGGAAAAAATACATTTTATTTGTATCAAGATACAAAATAATCACATAAAAGTAAAATAATATATTTGAAACAGTGAAGGTGCTATTATTCAATATAACTAAAGTTATATTGAGTGATAGCATTTGTCAAATTACAACTTTAATTTAATAGTATATGAAAGATTGGTAGTGTAGGAAACAAAGGTTTAGTAGTAATTTTGTATACTGTAATATTAGGGGTAGGAATATAGCCGGATTGTATGTTATACTATAGTATATTGCAAATTATATATTAATTTACAATTAAGGATGCTAAATGTTAAGTGTTAGCTTTTGTTACAATATTTTATTGATACTTTAATAATTAGGCAGAAAGATATGTGTGGAGGAATATAAATGTTAACAAAAGAAATTAGTCAGGAATATATTAAAATCTTAAAAGAAGAGTTAGTTCCAGCTATGGGATGTACTGAACCTATTGCCTTAGCATTTGGTGGTGCTAAAGCAAGAGAAATATTAGGTACTATTCCAGATTCTGTTGTAGCCAGATGTAGTGGAAATATGATAAAAAATGTGCGATGTGTAACCATTCCAAATTCTGATTATTTAGTTGGTATTGAAGCGGGTGTAACATTAGGTATCGTAGCTGGAAATGCAGAGAAAAAGATGGAAGTACTAAAAGATGTGACAAAAGAAGATATTCAAATGACAAAAAAATTATTACAAAATGATTTTTGTAAAGTAGAATTGTTAGAAACATCTATTCCTCTTCATATTCAGCTAGAATTAAAAAGAGGAGAGCAAACAGTTGTATTAGAAATCTGCCATGCCCATACAAATATTACAAGTATTAGAAAAAATGGGATAGAATTATTTAAAAAGGAAGAACATATAAGAGAAGATGGAACCTTTGGAAAGCGAGAGTTATTAACTTTAGAAGGAATTAAAGAGTTTGCAGATACAATAGATTTACAATTAGTAAAAGATATTATAGAACCTCAAATGGAATGTAATATGAAAATTGCAGAAGAAGGACTAAAAGGCGGATATGGTCTTGGTATTGGAAAAGTATTAAAAGAAGCTTATCCAGAGTGCATTACGACAAAAATAAAATCTTATACTGCTTCAGCTTCAGAAGCTCGTATGGGTGGATGTGACTTACCTGTTGTTATTAATTCTGGAAGTGGTAATCAAGGGATTACTTCTTCTGTCCCAGTAATTGTATATGCAAAAGAAAATAATATTCCAGAAGAGATTATGTATCGCGGTTTATTGTTTTCTAATTTACTTACGGTATATCAAAAAAGCTTCATCGGAAAACTATCAGCCTTTTGTGGTGTAGTATCAGCTTCTTGTTCTAGTGCAGCGGCAATTACATATATTTCTGGTTATCCAATGGAAAATATAAAAATGACAATAGCAAATACATTAGCAAATATTCCAGGAATTATTTGTGATGGTGCAAAAATATCTTGTGCAGCAAAAATAGCATCTAGTTTAGATGCAGCATTAATGGCCCATAATTTATCTATAAGAAATAAAGTATACTCACCAAATTCAGGTATTTTAAAGAACAATATAAAAGATACTATTAGTTGTGTTGGCCATATTGGAAAAGATGGTATGCGTCAAACGGATTATGAAATTTTAAAAGTAATGTTAGAAGGGTAGAAGGTAGATATGGAATATACTCACTTGTCACATACATTTGATCCAATATATAATGAGAAATCAAAAATTTTAATTTTAGGAACGTTTCCATCCGTAAAATCAAGAGAGTATGGATTTTATTATGGACATCCTAGGAATCGATTTTGGAAGTTGTTAGGAAGTTTAATGAGAGAACCTATTCCTATTACAATAGAAGACAAAAAGCAATTTTTATTAAAGAATAATATAGCCATTTGGGATGTGGTAGAAAGCTGTGATATTATGGGCTCTAGTGATAGTTCAATTAAAAATGTTGTGCCTACTGATATTAATAGGATTTTAGACATAGCTCCAATAGAAAAAATTTATGCCAATGGAGCAAAGGCACATCAATTATATGAAAAATATACGCTTCCAGTAATAAAGAGAGAAATCATAAAACTGCCGTCTACAAGTCCTGCAAATGCTATGTTTTCTTTTGAACGATTAGTAATGGAATGGGAGATAATATTAGAATAAATTTCAAGTTTTGTAGGATTACAATACATATGTTACAACTGAAAAATAAAAAGCGAGGATAGACTCACTTTGTGTTATACTTTAATCACCACAAAAAAATAAACATAAAGGAGTATCCTCGTATGAATAGTATAA
>CALWGN010000298.1 GCA_944380055.1 uncultured Lachnospiraceae bacterium | reverse complement strand
TTTCTCACAATTACTACGCCTCCATTTTCGTATAATTGTCGAAATTAAGAAACAATGCTACTTACCCATATTATACGTTATTCAAGTAGCATTGTCCACCTTTTCTTAGTAATCTTCCTGCAATTCTTTCATTGCATAATTACATATTAATTTTTTTAATTGTTCTTTACTCAGACTGTCTTTTGACTGTCTTGTTATTACTGTGTATTTTTGGTTATTTACTTCATAAACCTCTTTTTCTTCAATATTTTCTGTATCCATAATCTTGCCTCCATATTAAAGAATATGTGAGAAAGTTATATAAAATACTAAAAACTTTCTTATTTTTTCATTGATATTTCTCCATTTACTTAACTTTTTGCTAACACTTTTTTAATTCAATAAAACTAATGAACTGTCTTTGCTCATTTTTTGTACTTTTAACTTTTTTAGTATTCGCTTTTTTAAGTTTAGTATTTGTTTTCTTTGTATCATTTGTATTTTTTTCTTTCTTAAATTTATAATTAAATTTTTGATACATTTTTTCAACTCCTTTCATTAATTAAGGTCTTGAATTATTTTGTAAAATCGGACAAATTATCAAATTTTTTTTAATTTTTGTCTTTCTTTATTTTTTGTTACCGTTGTTTATATTCATAATTCCATATAAAAGGAGATCTTTGAAAATGAAATATTAAAATGTATTGAAGAATTAATAAAAAATATAGACAAGATCTTAATTTAGAAAAAAATAAAGTTTGTAGCCAATTACAACTACATGGTATATATTTAGACTCCAAAGAATTAAAATAATTGACGATGGAAAACGAATTGTAAAAAATTTCAAATTAATTGCTTTATACAAGGTTTTAAACATTGACTATATCGATTTTAAAAATACTATTGGATAAAAAACAACAAAATGATGAAGAGTTCATTTGTTCTCTCCATCATTTTGTATTTTAGATAAAATATCTGTTTTTCTCTCTAAATTCCATGTTCTAACATTTTCAAGAAGTCATCATGATTAATGTTTTCTAATCCTCTCTTTAAAAGGACATTATATGCTCTTGAGTCAAACAAGTAAGCATACTTTTGTTCAGATTTCTTCTGACTTTTAGTCTTTGGTCTCTGAATTTCATCATCCTCCATTTCTTCATCAGGTATTCCGAACTTTTTATAGCTTTCTAGTGGATCATCGTATCTACTTTGTCTAGCTTGAGTCCTTGCTCCTTTTACTTTAGCATCATTTCTGATTAAATCTTGAACTAATTGTGATAATTGAATATTAGTTAATTCATATACATTTTTATCCCCAATAACTTTACTGGTAAAATTCCTAAATGTTTGATTTGTCATTCCTTTATACTTATTAAGGTTGTAGACTTTTCCTTGAGCTAACATCATTTGATAGACTCTATTTATAGCTGGTGCTTTTCCTTTCTTGTCAGTCAATATTTCAGCCATAATTCTGTCAACAGTTGTTTTCTTATTCTTTGGTGTCAAATTTACAACTAATGATGTAACAGCAGGTTCTGGGAAAAAAGCTTCACTTGGAATTACCGTATCTATTTCAAGATTTAAGAAAGCATGGCATATTGCTCCCATTAATCCAAATTCTTGATTGCAATGTTTACTGTTTTTCTCAACGATTTGAATTGGAGCTACCATTTTTCTCACAGAATTTTGAGATAATACTAAAGTTATACTTTTTACATTAGAACTTTTTGGATCTTTTGTCATATGTCCTAATGTTCCTGTCCGAGCCAAATTGATTAAAAATGGTTCTGTTATTGTATAAGGTAAGTTTGCTACAATTCTGTCAAATGAATAAAAATCAAACTGTAAAGCATCTCCTTCTACTACTTCTACATTACTATTCTTTGAGAATTTTTCTCTCAACAATTTAGCATAATAAGGATCTTTTTCAATTACTGTAACATGATTTTTTTCACTTGCCAGATATTTTGTTAATGCTCCAGCTCCTCCTCCTACTTCTACAATAGTTTCACCTTCTTTAATGTTTGCCTTCTGATAAATTCTTTCCAACATTAATTCATCAACCATAAAATGCTGATCTTTTGTCGGATTTGGATTTTTTTCAAGTTGTATCATAAAATATTCCTCCTATCATTACTTGACAATGTTTACCATTTTTAGAGAATCATAAAGAAAATTTACATAATAATTATACCATTAATTTCTATTTATGTCAATTGTTCGATTTTTTTCATATTTTCATTAAATATTATTTTAAACTTTTTGTTCAAACATATTAAAGCAATAATATTTGGAATAACAATAAATCCCACCGCCATATCTGCCATTGACCATATTGCTTCAATCGGCATTAGAGTTGCAAATATAATTGGTACATAATATAACCATTTTAAAATCTTTAAACTTTTTTCACCAAAAAGATATGTAATGCTAGTTTTATATTCTATATAAAATCCTAAAAAGGTTGAATATGCAAACAATACCATAATTATGCACATTATATACTTTCCAAAACTGCCATAAACACTTTCATACGCATTTAAAACCATAACAGAGCCTGTATTACCAGAAGTCCAAGCACCTGATGATATAACTACTAAACCTGTTAATGTGCACATTATAAAGCTTACTATAGCAACTTCTGCGATTCCCCACATACCTAATTTAACTGGGTTTTCCTCTTTACTTGTTGCATAAACAGTTGTAGTAGTTCCCATACCTGCTTCATTAGCAAATATTCCTCTTGCAGCACCTTTACTTATTGCTGACATAACTGTTGCTCCTGCAAAGCCACCAATTACTGGTGCAGGATTAAAAGCATATTTAACAATTAATAATAAACTTTCTGGTATTTTTTCAATATTTAATATAATAATCATTATCGCTGTTATAATAAATATAGCAGACATAATTGGTACCATTTTTCTTAAAACATTAGATGTTCTTTTAAATCCTTTGTTAATTATTATAATTGATAAAGGTATTAGAATAATAGCTATAACTAGTAATGGCACATTAAATGTACTATTAATAGATGTGGCTAATGTATTAATCTGTACAAATCCTGAATCTGAAATAACTAATATCAATAAACCTATACTATAAATTATCGCCAAAATTTTTCCAAATTTTCCAAATATTTTTTTTATATAAAACATTGGTCCACCTATATAGGAACCATCATTGTTTTTTTCTCTGTATTGAACAGCTAATGTTACCTCAGTAAATTTAATTGCCATACTTATCAATGCAATAATCCACATCCAAAATATTGCACCTGGTCCTCCTACTGCTATTGCTGATGCTATTCCTGCAATATTTCCTGAGCCAATAGTTCCTGCCAAAACTGTATTGATTGTCCTTTTGTCGCTATCCGTCTTATTCTTTTTTCCAAATGTATTTTTCCATATCGTCTTAATTTTAGTTAATTGTATGAATTTACATATAGAACATAAATATAAACCTGCAATCACTACAAATAATGTAAGTGGTATTCCCCACAAAAGATTTGCGACTTCAACTAATTTTTCAAACATCTTTTATTCCCCTTTATAAAATAATTGCTTTATTAATAACTCCCATTCTCTCCCATGTTCATTTACAATCCTACAGAATTCAAAATTGAAAAAATTATACAATTTTTTAGCCTTTATATTATTCTTATTAACTAATAAATATATTAAATCTATTTTCTGTTTTATGGCATTTTCAAGTATGCTTTTTAATAGAATTTTGGCATATCCCTTTCCTTGATATTTTTTATCTATCCCCACTCTTGTTAATAAACAGGCATTCTTAAATTCTTTGAATTCATCATATATATTTTTTTCTTTAATTAATGTTGCAATTCCAACAATACTATTATTTATTTTTAAGCAATATAATCCTTCACTATTAATATCATCTTCTATTGTCTTCATATTTGGGTATTCTTCATCCCATGTACATCCTTCTTCTCCAATTGAACTTATATAAATTGGTAATATTTCTTTTTTTTCGCTTTTAGTTACTTTTTCTATTATATATTGCATTTTATATTCTCCTTATATTATATATTAATTTGCATGGGAAATTCATTTTTGAATCTCCCATGCATAGTTATTCTATAAGTTTAGAATAACTTTCAAGAAAAAGATACTACAGTCTTTTTCTTTGATAGGAGATTACTCATTTCCATACCATCAAACATTACCTTCTGGATTTCGAGCCACATATTTTTGAAAGAGCGGTTCTTGCTTTAGTAGGATAATTTTATCTTTCATTGCTTTGATATATGGAGTATAAATATGCTTAATTGCATCTTCTCTAATATCATAGCAGTTGTCACGGTCTCCTTCAATCATATAGCTGTAATCGCTGAAGTTCATTTTGAAAGAATGAAAATGGTAATAAATAAGCGGTTTGTTGTTTACAAACACTTTGCCATTTCTGTTACTTACATCATACTTTTGAATATTCCAAGGAGCAACATCAGCACCTACTGTAGTAACTTCTCTCACTCCTTCATACTCATCAAGCCAAAAGTCCATATATTTCTGGTCTCCAAACCTTCCGTCGCCTAATGTTGCCCCACACCATTCGATGCATTGTTTTTGCCAATTTTCCACTATTTTCGTACTATTTTCATTGTTCCTAAAAACATTGAAAGAAGTACAATAATATCCAATTGGCTCAAATTGCCATCTTTCATTTACAGAAAAATTGTTAGGTTGGATAAGTACATCTTTGTCTTCAAGTTCATCAAAGATACTCTGTGGTGAATCAAAAAACATCATGTCTGTATCCATGTACACAACAATTTCATTTTTTGGTCTTATTATCATCGTTTGCAGCAATACTGTAGGTGTATAAGTCCAGAAATATTCATAACTTTTCTTACTACTTTTTTGAGCCAAAATTTCGGGAATTTCAAATTCTTCCTTTGGTATCGGAATTAAATCCTCCAAATTATATTTGCTCAAA
>CALWGN010000297.1 GCA_944380055.1 uncultured Lachnospiraceae bacterium | reverse complement strand
ATTGCATTGCCATCTCCCTGATAAATTGTCTGCTGTAAACTTTCCACCTCTGCTGACGATTCTAAGGCTTCTGCTAATTCTTCTCTTGTAATCCCAATTTCGTTTGCAATTTCATCTAAAGTTGGTTCTCTCCCGTACTGATAATTTAATTCTTCTTTTTTTAATTTTGCTTTCATGGCAATCTCTTTTAATGTTCTGCTAACCTTTATCATACCATCGTCTCTTAAGAAGCGCTTTATCTCTCCTGTAATCATAGGAACTGCATAAGTTGAAAATTTCACTTCAAAATTTGTATCAAATCTGTCAATGGCCTTTATAAGACCAATGCT
This sequence comes from uncultured Lachnospiraceae bacterium, assembly GCA_944380055.1. Taxonomy (GTDB): domain Bacteria; phylum Bacillota; class Clostridia; order Lachnospirales; family Lachnospiraceae; genus Fimimorpha. The sequence continues at coordinate 7,941 of CALWGN010000297.1, read as the reverse complement.
TCCAATTTGAAATAAGTCTTCTAGTTCCTGTCCTCTTCCTGTAAATCTGCGAACAATACTCCATATTAGCCCTAAGTTCTCTTCTACTAACTGGTCTCGTGCCTGCTTGTCTCCTTTGTGTGCCGCCTCTATTAATTCCATGGTATGTTCCATTATTACACCGTCCTATTACCTATTGTTTTCTTCATTACAACCGTTGTACCTTCACCAACCTTTGACAATACTTCTACTTCATCCATAAATGCTTCCATAAAAGAAAAACCCATTCCAGACCTTTCTGACTCTTTAGCTCCTGTATATAATGGTTCCATTGCTTTTTTTATATTTTCAATTCCTACACCATCATCATGAATGGATATTTTTATTGTATTTTCTTCAATTTCTCCTCTGATTTCTACAATACCGTATGTATTTTTATATCCATGTATAATTGCATTTGTTACTGCTTCTGATACTGCTGTTTTTACATCCTCTAACTCTTCTACAGTTGGATCTAATCTTGCCATAAATGCAGATACTACTACTCGTGCAAAAGCTTCATTATGAGAATAACTGCCAAACTCTAATTTCATTTTTTCCCCTTTTGTTTCTACATTATTTTCTACAACTTTAATTATCTGATTCATTATTATATTCACTCCCTTTATATACTTTTTATTATTTGATAAACTCCAGACATTTTTAAAATTTTTTTAATCCTTGTATTTTCTCCATGAATGTAAACTTCTCCCCCAACTCCCTTCATTTTTTTATATCTTCCTAATAAAATTCCAATTCCAGAACTATCCATAAATACAGTTTTTGAACAATCAAATATAATCGTTTTTATATTTTTTTCATTTATAATATGTTCTGTCGCTACTTTTATCCCTTGACAATTATGGTCATCTACTTCTTCTGGTAGCCGTATAATTAAGTTACCTTCGGTTACTTCATAGTTTACTTGTGTCTGTTCCATTTTATACACCCTTTCTTTTACCTTATAGAAAAAACTTTTTCATTCTTTTTTCCTCTAATTTTTTTAATAATAAAAAATACACTACAAAGAACTGTATCTGTTTTGATACAATACAAAATATCGGTATCCAATTTGATTTGGATTTGATGATATTTTTTCCTTCGTAGTGTATTTGTAATGTATTTTATTGATGATTTTGCATTTGTACTAATACTTGAGAGTAAAACTCGCTTGTATTATAATTTTCTATAATTTGCTGGTAATAAACTAATGCTTGTTCCCAGTTATTATTGTTTTGATAGCATACACCTAACCAGAAAATAACATATGGCTCCTCTGGTCTCATTTTTAAACAAGCCTCATAATAACTAATTGCTTGATTATAATCTGGTGTACTTATTCCTAATGCTACTGCTGTTGCTACATTTTGAGCAGCCTGTGGATCTCTTGCAGCATCTCCTCTTTGTAGCAACTGATCATATAAGGTTCCTTCATAATTTGCTTTTACTGTTTCGTATACTTTTTTAAACTGTTCTGTATTTCCAACAGTTGGATCGATTTGAGGATACAAATTAACAATTGTTAGTAAATCATTGTTTACATATGCTTCTAGTACACCTAATAAGTTATCGTATGTATTTAATACATTACTAGAATCTTCTGTATATGTAGACAAGCTTTCTTCCATTTCTTGTGTTTTTTTATTTGCCTCATCGATTTGGTTTTCATATTGGTTAATTTCAGCTTTTAAACTAAGTACCATTTCTTCATAATATCGAATAGTATCTTGATTTTCTGCCGCATACATCCTGTCTTTTGTAGGTATTACAAGATAATAGATAATTCCTACTGCTAATATAACTCCTACTAAAATATACACAGCACTTGTAAGATAACTACCATAATCTCTAAGTTTCACAGGAACAATAACTTCTTCTCTATCCGTTTCACCTACTACTTCTCTTTTCTTTTTTTGTTGTGTAGATTTTCCATATCTTTTTAATTCTCTCAAATAAGAAATAGCACAAACATTTCCTTTATCAATTTCTAAGCAACGATTTAAAACAGCCTCTGCTTTTTCGTATTGCTTTTCATTAATATAAAGAAGAGAAAGTAGTTGGTATGCTTTAAGCATTCTAGGATTTAAAGAAATAACTTTTTTTAACTGAATAATAGCTAATTCTTTATTTCCTTCTTTCACTGTTTGTAGTGCTTGATTGAACTTTTTAATCGTTTGGCTAAAACCATCTAATGTATGCTTATTATCTTCAAAATCTTGAATATATTCATTAGCAACATTATTACGATATCTAATATTCTTACTAATTACCCATTCTTTTAATGCACTAGCTGCCTCACCCATTTCATAGTATACTAAACCTAGTAAATTTCTTGCTTGCACATGATTTTTATTTAATTGAAGACATAACTTCAAACTTTCTACTGCTCCTGTTAAATTTCTTCCTTGTGCTTTCATTAGCCCTATATTATAGTAGCTATTAGAAGTTCTAATGATTTTCTTATACATATAAACATCGGCACCACATTTTGGGCACTTATCTTTATCTGTTAGCTTGCTGTTGCAACTATAACATTTCATATTATCCTCCATTGTAGCTTCTATTCACTTTTTTTCTTCATCTCTTCCATTAATTCAAACATAATATCTGTAATATCTGTCATTTTTTCACTTAAAATAGCATCTTCTGTTTGCTCTACTTCTAAGCTTGGCTTAAATTTTGCTAATTCTTCTTCAAAATTAATCATATTTATCCTCCACTTCTTTCTTAAATACATATAATTTTTGATATATCTTTAGATATGTGTATCATATACTTTCCTTTTATTTTTTGTAATATTTCTTACTTTATAACAAAGTTTTGCATTTTTTAATGATAACTAGAAACAGAAGAAAAATCAAGCATTTTTTCTATGGCTTCCTTATAGATATTTTTTGCCTTTTTATAGTTTTCCTCACTCTGGCCTGCAAAATTTTCCATCATAACACCGCTATTGATTTCCAGTATTTTATATTGATTTTTTGCCTTTATAATATCCACGGAAGCAAATCTTAATTTCAAACAACTTGTCCCTTTCATAGCTATTTGAGATAGCGTCTCCTTGATCTTTTCATATTCTTCCTCTTCCTTTGATAATACAATGGCTTTTGCTCCTTGTCCTAGGTTATGCTTCCACGAAAATGGAATTTCTTCTCCCTTTTTTAATACTTTTCCAAAATTTACATCTTTCCCAATAGATCCAATTGGCTTACCAGCTTTTATTAAATCTAATACTAGCTTTTGTACTGTATGAACACCATTACCAATAATCCCTGGCCTTTGCTTGTAAAAAATTAATTTCACTTCTCCATCTAATACAATGACTCGATATTCCCTTTCTACTTCATAATAAGGACAAATAGCTAGAGAATTTGACTTAGAGAAAATTTCAAAGACAGCTAACTCTAAATCCTTTTGATTATCTACTAGAAAAACTAAATTTCCACCTGTTCCTTCATTATCCTTTACTACTACTTTTCTATATTTTTTTAGTAGTTGTACCATTTCCTCCCAACATCCATTTCCTGACATAAATTTCATCATTGGAGGATTCATAAAACAAGTATGCTCTACATTTGGTATTTGTTCCATTGATAATATTTCACTAGCTACACTTTTATCTCCACTGATTTTTTGAGCCACTGCTAAATTAAGTCCAAATTGATAACCTAATATAAAATTATAAATTCCATTTTTCTCCAATCGAAATGCCCAATCTCCTGAATAAGAATTTATGTTAATTTGTTCTTCTTTGCAAATTTCCTTTAATATTGATACAAAATTTGTTTTACTATTTTCCACGTTAATCCTCCATGTAAGAGCAATTATATTGCTATTTATCTTATAATATGATTATGTATCTTCTATATGTTCTAACTGTACTATCTTGTTTATTATACACGTTATTCTTTTCTCATGCAATCAAATCTATCCTTCCTATTTCTTAAAATTCGACATACAAATATTTATATGTTCTTACTATAAAATACATCCTATCCATGCCAAAAATGGATTTTGAATACTATCTAAACATAAAGGCAGAGACTAATATACACTATGGTAATTTGCCTCTGCCCTATTATTAAACTTATTGTATTTGTATATTTGCTCTTTTATATTCCTAAATTCATAGGGAAGTTTACTCCCCTTTATATTCTAATAAAACATAGATTTGTTTTTTCACTTCATAAATTTCCTCAAATGGTATTCCATCTTTATATATCCACCTCTTTACATACAGTGATACAACCTCAAATAATCTTTCATTTTTTAAAGTAGAATATCGTTTAAAAGAATTTGGAAAATATAAAATACCATCCGCTTGAACTATACTCATCATTCTTAAAGTAACTTTATTATTTAACGATGTAGAAAGTACCATTTTTCTTTCATTGCCAAATTGATTCCAAAAATTGTTCCATGTTTATTAAAATAATTCTTGTTCCCCTCTATATAATAGCCTATTAATGGATTTCTCTCCCCATTTCAATACGTACTTCATGATTTTCTATGTCATTATTAGAGTAGGAATGGGTATCAAATCCAATAATCCTAAATCCATTTTTTAAGTAGCAATGAATTGCTGGGATATTGCAGCTTTGTGTCTCCAAAACTACCATCCTTGCGTGAAGATTCTTTGCCTCTGCGATGATATGTTCAATGAGCCTTGTTCCTATTTGAGATTTTCTATAATTTTCAAATACAAGAATATTGCTAATTCTGAATCGATTATTCCATCCTTCAATACTCCCCTCTATGATACCTGCTAAGACACCATTGACGAAAGCACCATATAGCATTGGTTTCTCAAGCCAGTCACCTAACAACTCATCTTCAAAACTTTTCTTTTGTTTTTCTCTAAACTCTTTATAGATAAACTGAAAGGACCACTCATTTGCTACCAAATCAAAATAACCATGTGTTTCATACTCAAATAAATACTTTTTATTCTTATATTTTTCAGCTTCTAATAATTTTATTTCTATTATATCGTTCACCTCTCAAACTCTTATGGCTTTTAACTTTTATCGTTATATCAAATTATATTCTCTAACCCTTTTTAACAACTTAGGCTAAATCTTTTAATATGTTCAATTATTAATCAATTTTTCTGTTACTATTATTTTTTCTATTTCACTATGTAATTCCTGCTCAAAGGTTTCAACCTCTGCATAATATAGCATTCCAAAGATTCTTCTTCATCCAAAAAATTTTCTCTTAAAACGGAATATGCACAAACTGGTGTTATATCAAAAACTAATGCTCCTGTTCCCTTATTAATACATACTTGCCTCATAAGTATTCTTTAAGTATATACTTTTTATTTAATTATAATATGACTTTATCAATATTTACTTAATATTTCTATGATATCTCTACCATATTTATTAACCTTTATTTCTCCAAAACCAGATACATTTTTTAACTGTTCCATTGTTCTTGGCATTTTTTGTATTAAGTCTTCTAATTGCTTGTTATTATATATAATATATGGTTGTATATTTTCTTTTCGACTCATTTCCAAACGATAAGCTTTTAATTCCTTAAATACTTCCGTTTCTTCTATTGGAGTAGCTACTTCTTCTAATTTCTCGCTTACTATTTCATTTTTATCAAGCAAATAGGAGTTATATCTTTCCATATAATCATCTATTTTTGTTGTATGGAATCCTAAAAATCTCTCTGCCTGTTTACGCATTTCTTCTTCTGAACTTGGTAATTCTTTTGACTGCTTATACATTTCCTTTATATAATTTACTAATTGATCAGCACGAATTACCTTTTCTTTCACTTCTTTTTTTGCAAACTTTGCATTTAATACTGTATTAGGATTTGCTAATACAACAATAGACTTATAATAATTCTCAAAGTTTTTATCAAATATAAATTTTGTTAAAAAATTCCCTTTTTTATTTTCTTACCGTTTAGTTCCATAGTACGTATAAAACTGCCACTGTTATCTATTTCAATATCACCGTATAAGTTTTTACATTCTATAGCAAAGCATATTTTCTTTGTAAATACTAAATAGTCAATCTGTGCACTTAATCCCTCATATTCTAAATAAACATCATGAAGAACATACATAGGCATATGACTATTTTTTAATTCAAATGCAATATTATCTTCACCTATAATTCCATATTCCAGACATTTAATGTCCTGACTTATTTTCTTTTTTCCTTCTTCGTTTAGCAATGGTTCTAAGTCCTTTAACTGTTGCAATTGTATTTTAGCATTACTATCTTCCTTTAAAAATACTGGTCCTTTTAACTTATCAAATAATCCCATAAGTAACTCCTTTAAAACTTTCAATTAATTGTATAGAAAATATCTCCATCAATTATACATATCTCTTATATTTTTATCAATAACTATCAATTAATTTACATTATTCAAATATATCTCTCACTTATGTACCTCATCACGTATCATACTTTCCTATCGATTTTCATAACGAAAAAGTAGATTGCCATGTATTTTCATGCTATAATAAACACTGCTTATTTATAAAAATATGCATAACAATTATGTTATAATAAACACAAAATACTTATTATCAGGCAAATATGAATTGTTATTAAATTATAATATGTATTACTTTAGAATGGAGAATTATTTATGAATGAAATTACACAACTATATACTCAATGTCTAAATGACACATTAAGAGAAATTATTATCAGCAATCCAAAGGAAACAGACGATATTAAAAAAATTAAAATTCGTCCTGTCCGTCTAAAAGGAGAGCTTCTTTTCCAAGTAGAAGAATTTAAGGGAAAGCAAGTATTTCATCAGAATTTATCCCTTGATGATGCTATTTCTTACTGCTCTACACAATCAGAGAATTATTTTAAACAGACACAGATTATGACAACATTAGAATCCATTACGATTCTTATTAGTAAAAAGGGTAAGGTTACAATAAAGCGACAAAAAACATCTAATAGGTCAAATAAGAATACATCACAAGAACTAAGTCTTGAGCACAATAGAAGCAAACAATATATTTTAAAAGAGGGAATTCCTGTTCCATTTTTAATTGATTTAGGAGTTATGAATGCAGATGGCTCTATCGTTCGCCAAAGATATGATAAGTTTAAGCAGATTAATCGCTTTTTAGAATTTATTCAAGATATTTTGCCAAAACTTCCAAAGAATAAGGATCTTACTATTATTGACTTTGGTTGTGGAAAATCTTATCTGACTTTTGCCATGTATTATTATTTAAAGGAATTAAACAATTATTCTATTCGCATTATTGGACTTGATTTAAAAGATGATGTAATTAACCACTGTAATGAGTTAAGCAAACGATATGGATATGACGGTCTTACCTTTTTACATGGCGATATTGCTGATTTTACTGGTGTGGATTCTGTTGATATGGTTGTTACTTTGCATGCTTGCGATACAGCTACTGATTATGCATTATACAAAGCCATTAATTGGAATGCAAAAGTTATTTTATCGGTTCCTTGTTGTCAGCATGAACTTAATAAACAAATAAAAAATGAAACCCTTGCACCAATTTTTAGTTATGGCTTAATAAAAGAGCGTATGGCGTCTCTAATGACTGATGGACTTCGTGGAAAAATATTAGAATTGGTTGGCTATAAAACTCAACTATTAGAATTTATTGATATGGAGCATACGCCAAAAAACATATTAATTCGTGCTGTGTATCAAGGGAAGGAAAAAGACAATACAAAAGAAATTGAGCGTATTTTAGATGAGTTTCATCTTGAACCAACACTATGGAAGTTAGTAAAAAATAAGAGTGAAAAATAGTATTCCATTTAATTTTAACCGTTGCTGACAGTTCTCTATTTCAATTTTGTTTCTATATTATTCATACTATTCATTATATAAAAAAGAGTATTACATAAATAGAAAACATACTCCTATTTAACGTAATATTCT
>CALWGN010000296.1 GCA_944380055.1 uncultured Lachnospiraceae bacterium | reverse complement strand
ACTTTTTATTTCCAAAGAAATCCCAAAAGGAGCTTAGTGAAAATGGACAATAAAAATATAATATATGTGACAGAGGAGATGGAAGGAAGTCGTATTGATAAGTTTTTATCAGAGCAATTTTCTGATTTGACTCGCTCTTATATTCAAAAGTTATTAAAGTCTAATTCTATTTTAGTAAACAATACGCCAGTAAAGGCAAGTTATAAAACTACAGAGAATGATATTATTACCATTGATATTCCAGAAAGCATTACTCCTGAAATTATACCAGAAAATATTCCCATTGATGTTGTGTATGAAGACAGCGATGTTATATTAATTAATAAGCCAAAAGGTATGGTAGTTCATCCAGCAGCAGGTCACTATACAGGAACATTAGTAAATGCTCTTATGTATCACTGTAAAGATGATTTATCTGGTATTAATGGTGTTATGCGTCCAGGAATTGTTCATCGAATTGATATGGACACAACAGGAATTTTAATTGTATGCAAAAATGATTTTTCTCATAATTGTATTGCGAATCAATTAAAAGAACATAGCATTCATAGAAAATATTATGCAATAGTGCATGGAAATCTTAAAATGGACGAAGGAACGATTGATGCACCTATTGGGCGCCATCCAGTAGAACGAAAAAAAATGGCTATTGTATCCAATGGAAAGCATGCCGTAACTCACTATAAAGTAATAGAGCGTTTTGGAAATTTTACATGGGTAGAATGTCAGCTTGAAACAGGTCGTACCCATCAAATTCGTGTTCATATGCAAAGTATTGGACATCCTTTGTTAGGTGATATGGTATATGGTCCTTCGAAATGCCCGTTTCATTTACAAGGGCAAACACTGCATGCATATACATTAGGATTTATACATCCTAGAACAAATGAATTTTTATCTTTTGAAGTACCATTACCACAATATTTTGAAAAGCTAGTAAATAGTTTAAGGAATAAAAAGTAATTATTTAAAAAGAGTTAAGTACAATAAAAAGTATTTGACTCTTTTTTATATTTTCAGCAAGAAACCATTATTTATATGCTTCCTTATTTTAAGGACACTTTTTATTAATATATAAAAATAATCTTGAAGGAAGAATGTTTCTATAGTAAAATACCAATAATATAAAAAGAAGTTATTAATGGAGGGTATCAATGAATCTTTTTGATATTTTAGGTCCGATTATGGTTGGGCCATCAAGTTCTCATACCGCTGGTGCAGTACGTATTGGTCGTGTAACTATGAAGTTGCTTGGCAGTGTGCCAAAGAAAGCAGAAATATATTTACATGGCTCTTTTGCAGATACAGGTGTAGGACATGGAACAGATAAAGCGTTAATTGCAGGGCTATTAGGAATGGAACCAGATGATATGAGAATTCCTCAAAGTATGGAAATAGCAAAAGAAATGGGTGTTGATTTTTGTTTTCGTGAAAAGCATTTTCGAGAAGCTCACCCAAATACTGCATATTTAAGAGTAGTAGATAGTAATGGGAAAAAGTTAGAATTACAAGCTTGTTCCATTGGAGGAGGCCGTATATTAATTAATGAAATTGATGGAATACGAGCCGATTTTAACGGTGATAAACCAACACTTATTGTAAGAAATGAGGACAAGCCAGGTCATGTAGCATTTGTAACAACAACACTAGCAAATGCTGGTATTAATGTAGCGACTCTTGTATTAAACCGCTCAAAACGCGGAGGAGATGCAGTTATTGTAATTGAAACAGATATGAATATTCCAATAGAAGCAATTAAAGAGATCGAAAACGTTTCAGGGATTCATAAGGTAACGTATTTAAATTTACAAGAATAGTGAATACTTATATATAAGTAGAGAGGAGAACTAAGGAAAAAATGGCATTTTATTCAATAGAAGAGATTGTGTCAGAGTGTAACAAACATAATAAAACATTTGCACAAGTAATTATAGAAGGTGATATGCATGATAGAGAAGTAAGTAGAGAAAATTCCATAGAAAAAATGAAGCAAATGTGGGATGCAATGATTTTAGCATCTACTTCCTATGAAAAAAATGATATATCTAATAGTGGATTAGTTGGTGGAGATGGTGGTAAAATGGAAACATACCTAGAAGAAGATAAACCTCTTTGCGGAACATTTGTTTCTAAAGTAATTGCACAGGCACTTCAAATGGGAGAGTCTAATGCTTGTATGAAACGAATTGTAGCAGCCCCAACAGCAGGTGCTTGTGGTGTGCTTCCAGCCGTATTAATTCCTTATTTTCATGAATATAAAGCGACAGAAGAAGAAATTATAGAGGCTCTTTTTGTAGCAGCAGGAATTGGACAGGTCATTGCATCTAGAGCATTTATTGCAGGAGCAGCAGGTGGATGTCAGGCAGAAGTAGGTTCGGCTTCTGCAATGGCAGCAGGTGCACTGGTAGCTCTTCAAGGAGGTACTCCACAACAAATTAGCAATGCATGTGGAATGGCTTTAAAAGCTTTATTAGGATTGGTATGTGATCCAGTAGCAGGATTAGTGGAAGTACCTTGTGTAAAGAGAAATGTAATTGGAGCTGTAAATGCACTTTCCGTATCTGATATGGTTATGGCAGGAATCGTTAGTAAAATTCCTGCAGATCAAGTAATTGATGCTATGAGAGAGGTTGGAGAGAAAATGGATGTATCTTTAAAAGAAACAGGAAAAGGAGGACTTGCTAAAACTCCGACAGCAGTAGAAATTACAAAGAAAATTCGTGAAAATTCAAAGTAGTTTTTTAAAAAATCAATAAAGAAGAATGAAAGAATTGTTTATATAAAAATAAAACCTAATACTCTATATAAAGTAAAAGTATGTATATTTTTTTGAAAATTTTCAATAAATTATATGTACTTTTATTTATTTTTGTGCTATTATATAGATATAAAATACAAATGGTATTTAGAAGAAAGATAAAACTATCGTTTCAATACATTTGTATTTTAAATAGTTATGAGGG
>CALWGN010000295.1 GCA_944380055.1 uncultured Lachnospiraceae bacterium | reverse complement strand
ATGATAAAGGAAGACGGAAAGTATTACGTTGTTATAAAAGTTATATGGGGAGAAAGTAATTATAATACAGAGTTTGATTATCAATTTGGAAAATATTTAATAGAAAATAAAGACCCTATATTTATTGAATGTTTACAAAAAGAAGAAGAAAAAAAGAAAATGGTAATACAAAAATTAAGTAAACTTCATTCCCAATCATCAAAAGAGCGAATAAGGGAAATGAGTTTACAATTAGAACAAATAAATAAAGTAAAGGGTCTTTTATAAAAATGAGCATAAAATATAGAAGGTGGTACATAAAATGAAATGTAAAGACATTATTAAATTATTACAAGAAATAGCACCAGAAGAGATAGCAGCCTCTTGGGATAATGTAGGCTTATTAGTAGGAAGAAAGGATAAAAGTATATCAAAAGTATTAGTTACTCTTGATATTACAGATGAAGTAATAGAGCAAGCATTAAAAGAACAGGTAGATATGATTGTTTCCCATCACCCATTAATTTTTCAAGGAGTTAAAAAAATTACAACAGATGATTTTATGGGAAAACGTTTATTTAAGTTATTAAGCAATGATATTTGTTGTTATGCTATGCATACAAACTTTGATGCGGCAGAAAATGGTATGGGAGAAATTGCTGCTAAGAAGTTAAATTTAATCAATACAAGGTATATTAAGGAAGAAGCTTCCTATATAAATAAAAATGGAGAACAAGTAGTTGTTGGGTGTGGTCGCATTGGAGAGTTAGATGAACCAATTTCTCTAGATGAATTATGCAAAAAAATAAAGAAGCAATTTCCAACTGATTCTTTAAATGTATATGGAGCTTCTAATATGAATAATTATATGGTATCCAAAATAGCAATTTGTCCTGGTTCAGGAAAAAGCTATATTAAAGATATATTAAAAGAAAATGTAGATGTATATATTACTGGAGATATTTCACATCATGAAGGTTTAGATGCATCGGATCAAGGATTAATTATTATTGATGCAAGTCATTTTGGAATAGAAAATATTTTTGTAGAATATGTGGAACAATACTTAAATCAAGAATTAAGTGCAGGGATTGAAGTAATTGCTAGTGAAAGCAAAGCACCATATATAATAGTATAGGTATATCTTAAATTTAAAAATTTTACCGAAGAAGAAAAATATATTTTATAAATAGGAGGGTATTATGGTTCGTGTAATTGTAGAAGGGAAAGACAAAACGTATGCTGATGGAACAAGGTATATAGACATTGCAAGAGAGTATCAAAGTAGTTATGATAGCGATATTGTTCTTATTATGAATCATAATAAATTGCAAGAATTGCATAAGCAAGTTCCAGATAACTCTGATATAAGGTTTATAACAACAAGAGATAGCTTGGGAATGGATGCATATAATAGAAGTATGTCATTAATGTTGATGAAAGCAATGTATGATGTAATAAAAGGTGAAAATATAGATAGCGTTTGTATTGATTTTTCATTAAGTAAAGGCTTGTACTGTGAATTAAAAGGAAAAGTGATATTAGACCAACAATTACTTGAAAAAATAAAGCTTAGAATGGAAGAAATTAGAGAGAAAAATCTTCCAATTGAGAAAAGAAGTATTAATACAGAGGATGCCATTGCACTATTTCATAAGCATAAAATGTATGATAAGGAGAAGCTTTTTCGATATCGTAGAGTTTCTAAAGTCAATTTATACCGTATTAATGAGTTTGAAGATTATTACTACGGATATATGGTGCCAAGTACAGGATATTTAAAATATTTTGATTTGCATTTATATGGAGAGGGATTTGTATTACAGTTACCAGTTAAAGAAAATGAAAAAGTAGTGCCTCCATTTAAGCCACAACATAATTTATATAAAGAAATGAAAGAAACTTGTAAATGGCAAGAGCGTTTAGGAGTTAGTACGGTAGGAGATTTAAATAACAAAATAACAAGAGGAGAAATGAACGAGCTTATATTAGTGCAAGAAGCATTAATGGAAAAGAGAATTGGTCAGATTGCAGAAAAAATTGCAAGTAATCCAGAGAAAAAGATTGTACTAATTGCAGGGCCATCTTCCTCAGGAAAAACAACATTTTCTCATCGTTTATCCATCCAACTATTAGCATTAGGATTAAAGCCACATCCAATTCCAGTAGATGATTACTTTATTGATAGAGAGAAAAGTCCAAGGGATGAATTTGGCAATTACGATTTTGAGAATCTTGAATGTGTTGACGTAGAACAATTTAATAAGGATATAAATGCACTGTTAAAGGGAGAACGAGTAGAACTTCCAAGCTATAATTTTAGAACAGGAAAAAGGGAATATAAGGGGAATTATAAGCAGTTGGGAGAACATGATATTTTAGTGATTGAAGGTATTCATTGCTTAAATGATAAGCTAACTCCAAATATTCCAATGGATAGCAAGTTTAAAATTTATATTAGTGCACTAACACAATTAAATATTGATGAACATAATCGTATTCCTACAACAGATGGAAGATTAATTAGACGTATGATTCGAGATGCTAGAACAAGAAATACAACAGCAAAAGAAACTATTGCTATATGGAGAAATGTTCGCCGTGGAGAGGAAAAAAATATATTCCCTTATCAAGAAGAAGTTGATGAAATATTTAATTCTGCATTAGTCTATGAATTAGCAGTTTTAAAACAGCATGCTGAACCATTGCTATTTGATATTGGAAAAGATGAGCCAGAATATCAAGAAGCAAAGCGTTTATTAAAGTTTTTTGACTACTTCTTAGGAGTAAGTAGTGATAATATACCAAAAAATTCTATTTTAAGAGAATTTATTGATGGAAGCTGTTTTAAAGTATAACTAGAATAAAGTACTTTACAATTATAAGAAAAAATGATATAAATTTATGGTGAGTAAGACGGATGGTCGCGGCTGTAAGTACGAAAGGTTACAGGTGAGGAAAGTCCGGGCTTCATAGGGCAGGATGCTGGATAACGTCCAGTGGAGGTGACTCCAAGGCTAGTGCAACAG
>CALWGN010000294.1 GCA_944380055.1 uncultured Lachnospiraceae bacterium | reverse complement strand
CAAATGGAAGAGTATTTCGCTTTGGCGACAATGTAGATACTGATGTTATTATTCCGGCTAGATACTTAAATTCGTCAAATCCTAAGGAGCTAGCAAAGCATTGTATGGAAGATATTGATAAAGAATTTGTAAATAAAGTATCAAGAGGTGATATTATTGTAGCAAATAAAAACTTTGGTTGTGGTTCTTCTAGAGAACATGCACCTATTGCTATTAAGGCAGCAGGAGTAAGTTGTGTAATAGCAGAAACATTTGCAAGGATTTTCTATCGCAATGCTATAAACATTGGGCTTCCAATTATTGAATGTGTGGAAGCAGCAAAAACAATTGAAGAAGGCGATGAAGTAGAAATTGATTTTGATAGTGGTATAATTTATGATAAAACAAAAGGGCTAGAGTTTAAGGGCCAAGCCTTTCCACCATTTATGCAAAAAATTATAGAAGCAGAAGGGCTAATAAATTATACGATTAATAAAAAAAGTTATTAATAAATTCAATTATTATAATTGAATTTATAGGGGAAAAAGAAAAGTTTTGTTTATTTAAGTATGAATATATAAGAGCGAAAAAATTAGAAAATTCTATTTTATTATTTCTTTATTTTTAAATAATATTAAAAAATGAAGGATAGTAAAATAGAATTTTTTTTGATAAAAAGGAAAATTAATACTTGGTCTATACAAACATAATGGAATTTGATATACTAAGGGGGCTTTAAAATATAAGTAAGGAGTTTATTTTATATGAATAGAGATCCAAAAAGAAAAAAAGGAACTTTAAAGATTTTTCTAGGATATGGGATATGCTCTGGGAAAACCTGTGCAATGATAAATGCTGCAAAGGAAGCAAAAAAATTAGGACAAGATGTAGTAATAGGATATACTTGTTTTTATTCTTTAGAAGAAGCTTCAATAATAGAAGATATAGAGTTATTATTTCCTAATTCTATTTCTTGTAAAGGAGAAAGAAGGGTATCCTTTGATATTGAATATGCAATAAAAAGAAAGCCTAATATTTTAGTATTAGATGAGATGAGCCATAAAAATGAATTTGGAGAAAGGCATAAATATCGTTATCAAGATATTTTGGAGCTAATAGATAGTGGAATTAGCGTATATACCACATTAAATATTGGAGAACTAGAAAGTTATCATGATATTATTTCATCGATTGCCTCATCTGCTATAAAGGAAACAGTACCAGATTTTATATTTGATAATGCACAAGAGGTAGAGTTTGTAGATATTGAGCCTAAAAAATTATTGTGTAGGATTCATCAGCATACTAATTTAAAAAAAGAAAGTAAAAAAGACATTTATACAATAGATGCACTTACAAGTTTGAGAAAATTGGCGTATAGACGTTGTGAAGATAAAGCCGATAAAACATTACGAGAAGAAAAAAGTAATGCATTAAATAATAAATATTATTTTGAAGAACATATTTTAGTATGTATATCTTCTGCACCTAGTAATGCAAAAGTAATTAGAACTGCAGCAAGAATAGCAAATGCATTTCATGGTACATTTACTGCAATCTATGTGCAAACGTCTTCTAAGCAATTTAGAAAAGAACGAAATGAAAGTGTAAATGAAAATATAAAGCTAGCAAAACAATTGGGAGCTAAAATTGTAACAACCTATGGTGATGATATTGCATACCAAATATCTGAATATGCTAGAATTAATGGTGTATCAAAAATTGTATTAGGAAAAACAGCAGTAAAACGTTCTATTTTCCAAGTAAAACAAAGCTTAGTAGAGAAAATTAATATTGCTGCACCAGATATTGATGTATATATTATTCCAGATTTAAAGTCCTCTACAAAGCAGCAAGTAGAAAAAGATTTTTCATGGGATATACCTACTATAAAAGATATAGGAAAAACAATAGCTGTATTAACTGGATCTACATTAATAGGAGCATTGTTGCATTGCTATGACTTAGGAGATACTAATATTATTATTGGCTATTTGATAGCTACCTTTTTCATATCAGCCACTACTCATGGAAGTATTTGTGGAATCCTATCAGCTATGTTAAGTATATTTCTTTATAGAAATATGTTTCTTCATATTACAAGTTTTAGCTATGTGGAAAATAGAAAGATTATTATTACTTCAATAGTAATACTAGCAGTAGCTATCTTAGTCAATCGATACAAGAGTAGGTTGAAAGAACAGTCAGAACAAGTGGTAAATACATCGCTTAGAACAGAAGTTTTATTTAATACTAGTAAGATGTTAAGACAAAAGGCAAATATTGAGGAAGTAATCGAAGGAACTGCAGAACAATTAAAGGGGTTACTGCAATGCTCAATTATATGTTATACTAAATTTGATGAGGAAATTGTTGGACCTAAAGTGTATCCATATGAAAATGAAACCATAGACACATGGGATAGTGCTACACAAATTTATGAACAAAAAACAGTTGAGTGGGTATTTGATAATCGTCATGTAGCAGGGTATTTTACAGATACTTTTTCTTTAGCAAAAGCAATGTATTTTCCAATGTATAATAATGAAAAAGTATTTGCAGTTATAGGAATTTTACTTGAAAGGAGAAAACAGTTAGACTCTTTTGAAAAAAATATTATTAAAGCAGTACTAACAGAAGTTGGCTTTGTAATAGAAAAAATTGTATTAAATGAAATGCAAGAAGAAATATTAATACAAACAGAAAAAGAAAAGTTAAGAAGTAATTTACTTCGCTCCATTTCTCATGATCTTAGAACTCCTTTAGCGGGAATTACAGGAAGTGCTAGTTTTCTTTTAGAAAGTTATGAACTACTAGATAAGGAAAGCAAGGAATCGCTAATTAAAGAAATATTAAAAGATTCTACATGGATGAGTCAATTAGTAGATAATCTATTAAATATGACAAGAATACAAGAAGGTAAATTACTATTAAAACGAGAGTTAGAAGTTGTAGATGATATTATTAGCGAGGCCATTTCTAGAATTAGAAGTCGTCTAGGAAAACGAGAGATAAATGTTTCTATGCCAGAAGAGCTATTACTAATTCCTATGGATGGACAATTAATTATCCAAGTTATTGTTAATCTTTTAGATAATGCTATTAAGCATACAAAAGAAGATGGTCAAATTTATATTAAAGTATATAAAATAGAAAATAGTGATTGCAATACATATGGAAAATTTGAGATAATAGATGATGGAAATGGAATAGAAGAAGATATTTTAGAAACTATGTTTGAATGTTTTGTGACAGAGCAAAAAGGTGTGACAGATTCAAGCAGAGGAATTGGTTTGGGACTTAGTATCTGTAAATCGATTATACAAGCACATAGAGGAGAAATTGGAGCATTTAATAATAGAAAAGGAGCAACTTTTTATTTTATGTTACCAATAGAAGGGATAAGTAAAGAAAATGAGTAAAGGACACGTATTAATTATTGAAGACGATAAAAGTATATTAAATTTTTTAGCAATATCAATGAAGACAAATGGATATGAGTATGAGATTGCAGAGGATGGATTAACAGGTATTTCAAAATTTTTAAATAATAAGCCAGAAATTATACTTTTAGATTTAGGATTGCCAGACATTGATGGTCTTGAAGTAATTAAGCAAGTTCGTTTAACATCAAAATTACCAATTATCGTCATCTCATCTAGAGGACAAGATATGGAAAAGGTAGAGGCACTAGACTTAGGAGCAGATGATTATTTAACAAAACCATTTAGCATTAACGAATTATTTGCTCGTATTCGTGTAGCTATGAGAAATGCGCATCCAAATGAAAAGGTAGAACAAGTATTTGAATTAGATGGACTAAAAATTGATTTTGAAAGAAGATTAGTAAGTGTTGATAATGAACAAATTCATTTAACTCCTATTGAGTACAAAATTTTAGAATTATTAGTAAGAAATTCAGGAAAAGTACTTACTCATACATTTATTCAAAATGAAATATGGGGGTATAGTGAATATGGAGAGCATCAATCGCTTCGTGTATTTATGGCAAACATAAGAAGAAAAATAGAACATGATACAACAAAACCACGATTTATTATTACAGAAGTTGGTGTAGGATATCGTTTTGTAGAAAATTAATAATACGAAGGAGATTTCTATGAGATTTGAAGTTGGAACGAAAAATAACATAAAAGAAATTATGGATATTATTAATGATAGTAAAAAACGTCTAAAGCAGTCAGGAATTAATCAATGGCAAGATGGATATCCAAATGAAGAAGTATTTATTAACGATTGTAATAATAAGGAATGTTATGTATGCTACGATAAGGATACACTGTGTGGGGTTTTTGTTCTTTCCTTTCGCCCAGACCCTACATATAGAAAAATATATGAAGGAAATTGGGGAGGCGAAGGGTATGGCGCATTACATCGGGTAGCTGTACATAGTAAGTATTTAAGTCAAGGGATTGGTTCAAAATTAATTGAGTATGCAAAGCAAGTATGTCAACAAAAAAATATTTCATGGCTTCGTGTTGATACCCATGAAGAAAATAAAACAATGAAGCGATTGTTAGAAAAAAATGGATTTACTTATCGAGGCACTATTTATTTAGAAGATAATTCTAAAAGAAATGCCTATGATTGTAATGTATATAAGGAATAAGAAATATACTTGGAGGTTATAAATGTTAACAGAATTTTCTAGAATGGAACTAATTATAGGAGAAGAAGCAGTGAAAACATTAAAAGGTGCTAGAGTGGCAGTCTTTGGAGTTGGTGGAGTAGGCTCTTATGTAATAGAATCATTGGCTCGTTGTGGAGTAGGTACACTTGATATTGTTGATGATGATGTTGTATGCTTAACAAATATTAACCGTCAGCTAGTTGCGTTACATTCTACAATTGGTAAAAAAAAGGTAGATGTAATGAAAAATCGTATTTTAGACATTAATCCAGAAGCAATTGTAAATACATACGAATGCTTTTATTGTGAAAATAGTAAAGATGATTTTCCATTTGCTCAATATGACTATGTTGTAGATGCTATTGATACTGTGGCTGCAAAGCTATTATTAATTCAAAAGGCAAAGGAAGCAAATGTACCAGTGATTAGCTCTATGGGAGTTGGAAATAAATTATATCCAGAAAAATTAGTAATTACTGATATTGGAAAAACATATATGTGTCCATTAGCAAAAGTAATGAGAAAAGAGTTAAAGGCACGAGGAATTAAAAAGTGTAAAGTGGTATATTCACCAGAAAAGCCTATTAGCCCAATTCAAAATGAAGATACAGCTTCTGAAATGAAACCAGGTTCATCAAGAAGACAAATTCCTGGAAGTATTTCCTTTGTACCATCTGTTGCTGGATTATTAATTGCAGGGGAAGTAGTAAGAGATTTAATTAAAAAATAATATAATTGCAGGAAGTGTGCAAGTATAAATAAAACATAGTTTTCATTTATGCTTGTACACTTCTTTTTTGTGCTCAAAATCTCTGTAACTAATATATAAAAAACAGTTGACAGCAATCTTTTTATATGTTATATCTTTAATATAATCACTACACCCCAGTGGGGTATTAAAAGGAGAGAAATATGCAAGCAGATAGAAAAAAAGTAGAACGTCTATTAAAAACTGCAAGAGGACAAATAGATGGTATATTAAAAATGGTAGAAGAAAATCGCTATTGTATGGATATATCTAATCAGTTATTAGCGGCACAAGCTATTTTAACAAAAGCTAATAAGGAAGTATTAAAGGCACATATGGAAGGCTGTGTAAAAGAAGCTGTAAAGGATGAAAATGCTACAGAAAAGATAGAAGAAATAATGAAAGTATTAGATAAAGTAATGAAATAGTCACTTTGTGTCTGTGGGTTGCCCGACACAAGGTCCCTTAAAAGTTAAGGGATTTAAGGAGTTTGAGGCGGACTTGTCCGCTTTGTTATGAACAGAAAGTAACGCAGAAAAGAGGATTAATTATGAAAGAAAAATTTGAAGTATTAGGTATGACCTGCTCCTCTTGTCAAGCACATGTGGAAAAAGCAGTGTCTAAGCTTGACGGAGTAGAAGAGGTCAATGTCAATTTATTATCCAATAGTATGAATGTAACATATCAAGAGGATAAAGTAAGCACATCAGATATTGTAAAAGCCGTAGAACATGCAGGATATAAGGCAAGTGCGTTTAAAGAGCAAGGAGCAAAAAAAGAAGAGAAAAAAGATAATGTTCAATCAGAGCTAAAGGAAATGAAGTTTCGATTAATTGTATCTTTTATTTTCCTAGTACCGCTTATGTATGTTGCTATGTATCATATGTTTAGTGATTGGTTTGGGATTCCAACCCCTACAATTGTTCACAATCTATTCCATGGATATGAAAATGCCATTGCATTTGGTTTTACCCAATTATTATTAGTAACACCAATTTTATTTGTAAATAGAAAGTATTTTAAAGTAGGATTTACTACATTGTTTAGAGGAGCTCCTAACATGGATACACTAATTGCATTAGGAGCAACTGCGGCGACAGTATATGGCATTGTTGCTATTTACTGTATGGGATATGGATTAGGTCATGGAAATATCCCTTTAGTAGAAAAATATAGCATGGATTTATATTTTGAA
>CALWGN010000293.1 GCA_944380055.1 uncultured Lachnospiraceae bacterium | reverse complement strand
GTACACGTGGAATACCAACAACTCCACGAGGGGCAGTCTCCTTAGGAAGTGGTTCATAATCAAATACACGATGGTACTTATAATCAAATAAGTTAGGAATATTAGTAGTCTTTTTTACTTTACCAAGACCACGTTCACAACGATTTCCTGTAATAAAGTTTCTACCATTATTAAAACGATTAATCGTAAGAAGACAGTTGTTTGTACATAATTTACAACGAGTCATTGTGGTAGAGTACTCTAAAGATAAAATATCATTTAAAGAGAGCATAGTAGTTTTTTTGCCTTCTTCATAACGCTCTCTTGCAATTAAGGCAGCACCAAATGCACCCATGATTCCTGAAATATCAGGACGAACTGCTTCACATCCAGCAATTCGTTCAAAGCTACGAAGGACAGCATCATTATAGAAGGTACCACCTTGAACAACAATATGAGACCCTAAATCTTTTGCATCTGCTATTTTAATTACCTTGTATAAAGCATTTTTAATTACTGAATAAGCAAGACCAGCAGAAATATCGGCAACAGAAGCACCTTCTTTTTGCGCTTGTTTTACATTAGAGTTCATAAATACGGTACAGCGAGTTCCTAAATCAATTGGGTTTTTGGCAAATAAAGCAGCTTTTGCAAAGTCAATAACTGTATAATTAAGAGATTTAGCAAATGTTTCAATAAAAGAGCCACATCCAGAGGAGCAAGCTTCGTTTAATTGAACGCTATCAACAGTACCATCTTTGATTTTTATACACTTCATATCTTGCCCACCAATGTCTAGAATACAATCTACATTTGGCTGGAAGAAAGCAGCGGCGTAGTAGTGGGCAACTGTTTCTACCTCACCTTCATCTAGCATTAAAGCAGATTTAATTAATGCTTCTCCATATCCTGTAGAGCAAGAATGTACAATTTTTGCAGTTGGTGGAAGAAGGCTATGTATTTCACGGATTGCGTGAACAGTAGTGGAAAGGGGGCTACCATTGTTATTATTATAGAAAGAGTATAATAAGCTACCGTCTTCTCCTACAAGTGCAACCTTTGTCGTAGTAGAACCTGCGTCAATACCTAAGTAACAATTTCCAGAATAAGTGGATAAATCACCCTTCTTAACACAATGCTTTGTATGTCTTTCCTTAAATTGGTCATAACTATCTTTAGAATCAAATAGTGGTTCTAAACGCTTAATTTCAAAATCCATTTGAATACCAGTAGATAAACGCGCACATAAATCTTCTATATAATACGAAACATTATCTTTTGCATTCATAGCTGAGCCAAGTGCTGCAAATAAATGAGAATTATTAGGTGCAATAATTGCATCTCCTTCTAAATTTAAAGTACGAATAAATGCATTACGAAGTTCCGATAAAAAGTGTAATGGACCACCTAAAAATGCTACATTGCCACGAATTGGTTTCCCACAAGCAAGGCCAGAAATCGTTTGATTTACAACTGCTTGGAAAATAGAAGCAGATAAATCTTCTTTTGTAGCCCCTTCATTAATTAGTGGTTGAACATATGATTTTACAAAAACACCACAACGAGCAGCAATGGGATAAATCGCTTTATAATTTTTAGCATATTCATTTAATCCAGTTGCATCTGTTTGTAGCAAAGACGCCATTTGATCAATAAAAGAACCAGTTCCACCGGCGCAAATACCGTTCATTCTTTGGTCAACGCCATTAGTACAATAAATAATTTTAGCATCTTCTCCGCCAAGTTCAATAGCAACATCTGTATGAGGTGCGTAAGTTTGAAGAGAAGTTGCAACTGCAACTACTTCTTGTAAGAAAGGAGTGTTTAAATGCTTAGATAAGCTTAATCCACCAGAACCAGTAATGACTGGAGATACGGAGATATTTCCTAATTGCTTTTCAGCCTTTCTTAAAAGATTTGCAAGTGTTTCTTGTATGTTTGCATAATGTCTTTCATAATCGGAAAATAAAATATTATGTTTTTCATCTAAAATAGCAATTTTTACTGTTGTAGAACCGATATCAATACCTAATTTACAAGGATTAGATAATGTTTGTATCATGGCTGCTACCTCCTTTGTTTATTGTAAAAAATATAAAATATATAAAATATGATAAAGTATTTCTATATTATAAAAAATGTCAATGGTTTTTATCAATAATATTCATAGGAGGTTGTAAATCAAATAAATTAGATTTAAACTCAACTGTTTCTTATAGAGTAGTTTTCTATAAGGTAAAAGGATAAACAACTTACTAATATAGTGAGTTGTTTTGACAATTTTATAAACATTAGTTTTAAAACACTTTTCATAAGGTAAATTATATAGGTACTACCAATTTTTGTAAAAAAATGGTGCTAAACTTTAAATATTATAGGACCTTTTATAAAAAAAAGCAAGAAATCCTTTTAGATTAAGATGTAAGATTATTGGAAAAAATAAGAAAAGGTAGAAAATAATAATATGAAATATAGAAAACTTTATATAAAAATATTTGACAAATGATATACGAGAAACTATAATAAACGTGCAGACACTTTGTATTTTTATAGATACAATTTATTGCAAGAAAGTAAAAATTGTTAAAAAAAGAATGTTAAATAATGAACAAGATGTTATGTTGATTATATTAACAATGTGAGGGTATTATGATTCGAATTTTTAAGTCACAGGATGAGAAGTTATTAGAACAAAATGAAATAACACCAAACTGTTGGGTAGCCCTTACAGATCCAACAAGTTCAGAATTAAGAAAGATTTCAGAACAATTTCATATTCAGCTAGACGATTTAAAGGCTCCTTTGGATGAAGAAGAACGTTCCCGTATTGTCGTAGAGGATAATTATATGCTAATTCTGGTAGATATTCCTGTTATTGAAGAACGTAATGGAAAAGATTGGTATGTTACTATACCAATGAGTATTATTTTATCAGAACAAATTATTTTTACGGTATGCCTCGCGGATACACCTATCTTAACAACTTTTATGAAAGGTAGAGTTCGAGGTTTTTATACTCATATGAAAACAAGATTTATATTACAAATACTATATAAAAATGCATCTTTGTATTTACAGTATTTAAGGAATATTGATAAAAAAAGTGAGGAATTAGAAAGAAACCTACAACGCGCTACAAAAAATAGAGAAATATTGGAGTTACGAGAGTTAGAAAAATCATTAGTATATTTTACAACGTCATTAAGGTCCAATGAAATCGTACTAGAAAAACTATTAAGAAGCGATAAAGTAAAAAAATATCCAGAAGATACAGAGTTATTAGAGGATGTTATTATTGAAAATAAGCAGGCGATTGAGATGGCAAATATTTATAGTGGCATTTTGGCTGGTACAATGACTGCTTTTGCATCTGTAATATCTAATAATCTTAATATTGTAATGAAATTTTTAGCAACAGTAACAATCGTATTATCAATTCCAACAATGGTTGCTAGTTTTTACGGTATGAATGTTAATATGGCAGGAGTACCATTTGCAGCAGACACTTATGGATTTTGGTATGTAATTTTATTTGCTATTTTACTATCTATTATTGTAGCAATTATATTTGCTAGAAAAAATATGTTTTAGAAAAAATATTTTTATATAATATAAAAAGTAACAATGGCAGATAGAAAATGTATAGAGTGAGGATATAGAATGAAATTTATGGATAAGCTTCAAAGAAAAATAGGGAGATTTGCTATTCCTAATCTAATGAATTATATTATTGCATTGTATATTGCTGGATTTATTATTATTTCTGTGAATCCATATATATATTATTATTTAAACTGGAATGTAAATGCTATATTATCGGGGCAAGTTTGGAGAATTTTTAGCTTTTTGCTTATTCCACCTTCTCCATCAGTATTTACGACGGTAATTGCTTGTTATTTATATTGGTCTTTAGGAAATACTTTAGAAAGAGTATGGGGAACATTCCGATTTAACTTATATTTTTTTACAGGAATTGTAGGTCATATTTTAGCAGGAATTATTGTGTTTGTTATTACAGGGAAAAATATTACGTTAAATACGTCATATTTAAACTTATCCCTATTTTTAGCATTTGCAGCAACATATCCTAATGTAGAGTTTTTATTATTCTTTATTTTGCCAATTAAAGCAAAATGGTTAGGAGTAGCAAATGCAGCATTATATATTTATCAATT
>CALWGN010000292.1 GCA_944380055.1 uncultured Lachnospiraceae bacterium | reverse complement strand
ATCTAGTAATGTTTTTAATGAGGTATCTGTATTATTTTCTATTACTAACCAAGTAATATGGTGTTCCTCTATTTTCGCTATAATTTCCTCGTAAAGCTCTGTCATAGCTTTTTTCTTAAAGATAACATCTATCATATAGTAATAAGTTCCGTCTGTCTTAAATATAGGCATTGATACATTGTCTTTACCTCGCCTTGTAGTATCTAGTACTGCTAATGAATAATTGCTATATGCTGGAGTTCCATCTTCATTTAATGGTAATTGGTCAAAGTGATTTAATAATTCATCTGCAAAGTTTAATCCTTCTGCTGGTATAGGGTCTTGTTGATACACACAAGCCCATTGAAATTCATCTGTTACATCTCTTAATTGTCTTGCTTCTTCTGTTGTCATCACTGCTTTACAAGTAGTTTCGTCATCTTCGTCTAATAAAGGAACTTTTATAACTATTGTTGTTCCATCTTTACTTTCCCATACATACTTGAATTTATCACTAGGTACTAACTCTGATATTGCCTCTCTGTCTTCTATTATTCTATTTAGTATATCCTCTGGTGACCACATTGTTCCAGCAAATACAAATTTCGTACTATCTCCATCACGTCTATTTATCCAGTTTCCAGTCCATTTATTGTATAAAGATTGGTGCACTGTACTATCTGTTGCTTCCTCTGCTCCTTTTGTCATATCATCAAATATCATTGCTTTATTTGCTCTTTTACCTGTTACTTGTCCATCTCTTGATACTGCAATATGACTAGCTGGCACATTACTATCTTTTAGTTTCCAGTTGTAAACCTCTTTTGTAGCAAATGGATTATCTCCATATTGTTGATAATCTGGGAATACATCTCTGAATCTTTTATCTGTGATACTTTCTCTTACATTCCTACTAACACCTGCTACTAAGTCATCTGAATAAGACATTCTAATTATTGAATTATTCCTATTTACACCATATAGCCACGCTGTCCAATATGTTAATGTAACTGATTTTCCTGCACTTGGTGGATAAGATGCTATTATATACTTTAATTTCTCTGCGAATGTGATTTTGTTAAGATAAAAAAGGAATGGTTTTAATATTCCTCTTCTACCTGCCAACTCTCTTTTAGCATTGTTCATCTCCATATAATCAAAGAAGTGCTCTAATGACCTTCTACCTGCAAATGCCATTGATTTTTCATATAATTTATAGTATTGTGGTTGATATTCTAAATCACACTTAACAATTCTATTTTCTGTTGCTGGTACTAGGAATATAATTGCATATCTACAAGCATTTAACTCTATTTTTTGTCTATTTGGTTGTCCTACACCACTATCAAAATATTGTAATAACAGTTGATACAAACTATCACACATTGTATAGTAGGTGTATTCGTCTATTTTCTTTTTTGTTTTTAAAAGATGTATTATTTCTTGTATTGTTTTTTCATATTCTTGCCTTTACATCACGCTCTAATTAATATCTTCATTTTCAAAATAACATAATATTGCATTTGCTAACTCTTTTGCTTTATCCTTTTGTATTACTATTTGTAGTCCATCATATGTTATTATTGCTTCTTCTTCATTAAAATTTACAATCATTTTATTCCTCCTACACTCTTATTTCTAATAACACATCTTTATCTAATGTATCAGTTTTATTTTCTTCTATCCATATTGTAAATTCTTGTATATCATAATCATTTACAAAAGAAGTTATTTTTTCTTTTAATTCTTTTAATCTTTCTTCCATTATTGCTCGTCCTCCATTCTTTTTAATAGTTCTTTACATACTTTCTTAATAAAGTCATATTCATTGTCTATATATTTACCAACTTTTTCTCCATTAATGCCATCTTCTACTTTGTACTCTAAAGCATTTGTGTTATCAATATACCCTACTCCATTTTCCAGACTTTCAACAAAACTTTTTAAATCTTCTTTATCTATCATTTACCTATTTCCTCCAATTCTTTCTTTCCAAACTCTGTTGTTGGAAAGCCTACTAATTCTACTAAACTATACTTTGGCAATTCTAATGCTATTTCTATTCTTCTTGCCATTGTATAATGTAGTGGCAAATTACCATTTAATATGTTTGAGATATTATGTTTTGTTATAATTCCACCTTTAGCTGAAAAATGAAGTTCATTTAATTTATTTACTAAATCTTGTTGTGTCATGTTCTTTTTTTGTAGTATTAGTTTTATATATTGTCCTATTTGCATTTATTTTCTCCTAAATAACAACTTCTGTTTCTTCTTTAACTTCTACTCCATTACTTATTTTTCTTCTAACATGTACTCTTCCTCTTTCATCTATTGTTTGCGTTATTTCACTTTTCCAGCTCCCATTAATGAAAGTTTGAATTATAGATATTGAGGTTTGCTTTATTTCACTTTCCATATTATCCCTCCAAAAATGCTAGTCCTTTTTCTGTTTTGCATCTTATTTCACTTAATCTAGCACATTTTCTGAATACTTTCTCTGTGTATAGTTTGTTGTATATTTGACTTCTTTTGCCCCAAAAACCTTTTGGATTTTTAATTTCTATTCCTTTTTCTATTTCCCATTCTTTTATGGTTTGCTTTCTTTCATATTTTTTCATAATTTCATCTCCATTATTTATATTGGCTGGAGAAGCTAGGCTCGAACTAACAATACAACAGTCAAGGTGTTGTGTGATACCATTTCACTATTCTCCAATATTGGTCTGAATAGCTGGACTTGAACCAACTCTAAATGCTCCCAAAGCACTCGTGCTACCATTAAACACTATATTCAGATATGTAGGAGGATAAAATCCTCCTAAGAGTCATAAATAAAGGAATAATTGTGCATTACTGCACTGGTGGAAAGATTAGGACTTGAACCTAAAACGCTCTGGTCTTCAACCAGACGCTCTACCAATTGAGCTATCTTTCCATATTGGTGGGCTATCTGTGGCTCGAACACAGGACTTACTGGTTAAAAGCCAGTTACTCTACCACCTGAGTTAATAGCCCATATAAGAGGAATGATATATCACTCCTCACATTGAACAGATAATTACCTTATTCAATATATTCTACTGGTTGCGAGGGATGGAGTCGAACCATCTTCCCAAGCTAAGGAGACTTGTCAGATACCGTTTCTAGCACCTCGCGATATATAAGTAAATATATTATTAGACCTTCGCCTTACAAATAGTTATCTTTTTAATTATTCGACCACCGAGAGAACAAGTCTGAGCATAAAGTTGCGACCTCTATACTTCTTGCCCCTTTCTAAGCTCGTGCAAGATTGTTTACTTGCAAATTTCACTCATCATTCAGATAATTGTTTGTATTAAAAATCACCTAATACATGTTTTCCCTGCTTTTTATCTCGTATTGAGCTAATTTAACCTAGTTATGTCTTATAGTATGTTTCCATACTTCACGAGAAATAGCCTTATTTAGCATTACCTACATTGCTTCATATTTGCTAGATATGAGTTGCAGGCTTATTGACTACTAGTCCGTCTATTACGGCTACGACAATTCTAGTGTCTTATTAAACGATAATATTTGCACATTACCCAGTATTGAGCTTTGCCTCTCTTCTACATATATTGCTATACATAGAAAGCAACCTTACAAACGTATCCGTATGTCTGACTACTTATTGGATAATTCCATGTTACATGACCTTGCAATTATACACATGGTTAATAATATATTTATTGGAGCTTTCTGTAAGACTTGAACTTACTATTGTAGTTTACAAGACTACTGTTTTACCTGTTAAACTAAGAAAGCATATACAGGAATTGCAATACTTCCTAGGTGGACAGCTGACGAGCTATCTAGTATTACATTTCCAGAAACCTTTTCTACTTCTTGGTAGATAGGTAATTTGTGTAGTTTTTGAGTAATCTTGGAATCAAACCAACTGAGCCACTTTTGGTGGCGTTAACATCAGTCTTGCTACTACTCCACTACACATTTATTTCACAATCCTTTAACTATATAAATGATAGTTAGTAATTGTTAAAAATTAATCAATAAAACTTAAATCTATGTTTTCATACACAGCTCTTTCTTCCATAGTTTTTAAATATGCTTGCATATATGCTGATTGATTTCTTAGTAAATAAACTGGAGAATCTAGGTCAAAACCTAATGTACCTGCATCATATTCGTTTAACATATCGTTTAATTTGCGAACTCTTATCAATGTTTGAGCATATTCTCCTTTAAATCTATCCCTATAGTCTTGACTATTCATTAAATCAACAGTCATTTCCATTGTTATTTCTTCACGTTTTGTTTCTTCCATTTCTATTCCTCCTAATCTTTATTTATAGTTATTTTAAATGATGTTGAACTTAATATCCAGATAATAAATGCTACTGCTAGTCCATGCCAATAAGTCCATACGAAACTTATTCCAAAT
>CALWGN010000291.1 GCA_944380055.1 uncultured Lachnospiraceae bacterium | reverse complement strand
TGATATACATTTTCTACTGCTGAATGGGAACCTACTCCACTACCATAATTATAGATTTTATTATTTCGTATTGTAATATTTTTACATGGGGTATTATCGTATGGGATAAGCCCTTCTGCATTCCCAGCACCACCATTTTCATTATTTCCTTTAATGGCAATGTCTAACTGAATTGCTTCTTTGACACCATCATCTCCTGTATAACCAAACAATTCACAATTTTCAATGAAACTATTTGCCGTTGAATTTAGTTCAATTAAATGGGCTGAATTATTGTTTTTAATAATTGCATTTTTAATTGTAACATTATTAGCATGGCCAAAGTAAAAGTTGTTAAATTCTCCCTTTCCAGCATCTTGAGAAAAATTTCCATCCCAAACGCCACCATCAATGGTGATATTTTCACTTCCGGTATAGCCACCATTTTCTTGCTTCAATTCTGACATATTAGAAATCATATTTCCATAAGGTACTGTAAAGTCCTTTACAATAACTGTATTTTTTGTCAATACTAATTTCGTATTAGAATAAATGTTTAATTGCTTTGAAATATAATAAGTACCTTCAGGAATATGGATTTCTAATAATTTCCCATTATGTTCTGTATCCAACGCTTTCTGAATTGCTACATCATCAGCATTTTTATCTGTCCCATTTGCACCAAGGCTAGTTACATCTATTACAATTGTCCCATCATATGCAAAAGAATCGATCATAAACTCTTTGCTAGTAAGAAAAATGTAACAAAAAAAGATTACTGTTATAAAACTTGTATAGACTGTCTTTTTCATTTTTGATTACCTATACAACAAAATGTTGCATTTCTCCTTTTTTATTTATTTTTTCTTATTTTTTTCTTTACCATATCTATTGAATCATCTTTTGTTATAATTAATAATCCTATATATACTATTCCACCAACAACAATTTGTAGCATTGTAGTGATAGCAGTTGCTTCCATAACACTCCCCATCAACATAATAAGAATCATCATAACAACTCCATATATGATATATCTTATATTGCCAATCAACATATGTTTTATATTAAAATCATTTCTTACGAAATAACATTGTACTGCTGTCACTCCAAGTTCTGCAATTACAGTTGAAATGGCCGCACCATAAGACAAAAATACACGTACTAAAAATAAATTTAAAATTACATTTATTGTTGCTCCCACTACAACAGAAGTAGTAAATTCTTTTTGTCTTTTTGTAGGTAATAAAAACTGCATTCCCATTACATTACTAAGACCTATTAAAAATAATATAGGTGCAATAAATCGCATATTATTTACAACTTTATCATATCCCTTACCAAAAAACCATGGAACAAAATTATCACTAATTCCTATTAATCCAAACATCATTGGAAGAGAAAGAATGAAGACAAAACGGAATGTAACTTCCATGTACTGATTGATTTTTTCTTTATTTTCTGTTTCAAAAATATGTGCTATTCTAGGCATCATAACCGTACCTAAAGAAGTAATTATCATCAGTGCAATTTTAATAATTTTTTGAGATTGCTCATAAAAAGCAACTTCCGCATCACTATTTGTTAATAAACCAATCATAGTTTTATCTAACAATGTATATAAAGAAGTAGATATTTGTGGAATAAATAAAATTAACGCTGGTTTTAAGTGTCTCTTAATATTTAGTTGCTTCCAACTCATTTTCTCTACTAATTTTGGAACATAAATCCACATAGATATATTTCCTAAAATTATAGTCATAGAATGACAAAATACATATAAATATAAATCACTTTGACTTTTTACAAATATAAAAATACAGAGAACTCCGACTATCTTAACAATAAAATTTCTTATCACGATTTTCTTGAAATCTTCCAATCCTTGAAAAAACCATGAAATATCAAAAATAGCCGCTACAATTTCAATGGCCTGAATAAAGAAAATAAGTCGATATTTTGTATATCCATTTGCCATAAGGAAAAAGAGTCCTAAACTAATAATTAATGTAACAGCTTTTAATATTGCAACTTCATAAAATGTTTTACTATACTGTTGTCTATCCGCTTGCTTATATGCTACTTCTCGTTGCCCATATAAATTTAAACCGATTGCACCAAGTAAAATAAAGTATTGAGTAATAGAATTGGTATAGGTAAATGCTCCTACTCCTTCTGGCTCAAGCACTCTAGATACATACGGTGTTGTAATCAAGGGTAAAATCAATACTAAAATTTGATAACTGACATTGTATAAGTAATTTTTAACAATACTTTTTTGCATGTACTATCATTCCTTTTTATTTATACTTTCTAACATAAAATATTTGCATATTGCATTTTCATATTTATGTTTCCAAATTTATGCTTTTTTTCCTATACTTGCATTTTTGTGCTTGTTCCAATGTGAGATTAAAACTTGATATATTTCATAAAGTCCGATTGCCATTAAATAAATAGAATATCCCTTTAAAGAAATCATATTGGTAGCAAAAATGAGGAAATATCCTATAACAAATGCTATTAAACATTTATCTCTTCTCTTAATCAAAAGCATAATCCCACCAATAAATGCTACTATATACTCTACAAAAAAAACAAGACCACATTGTGTAATTGGACCAAAAAATCCATTACTACCACCATAATCCCAGCCTCTATCTGTCATATAGTGATCCCTAATATATTCAGACTTTTGATACCCCACACCTAGCAATGGGTGATCCTTGAACACATCTAAGATTACTCTATAATCATCAATACGTACAGAAAATGATTTATTTGTTTCACTTGTAATTCGTGATAGAACCATCCAACCAGCAACAACAGAAAGTACAATTACAAGTGCGATGGCCACTTTTTTAAAATTTTTATTAATACGTTTATCATATAAAATATATACAAAACTACAAAAAGCTAATAAAATACAACCAGTAGCTGAAAAGGTAGTAATAACACATACTGTAAAAACCCCAATTTTAATCCAAGACCACTTATTTCTTGATTGTTTTAAAAATAGCTCTGTCATAATAGACATGGTAAGTACGCAAGAATACATCGGTCCCTCTAAAAATATTCCTGTATTCCTCCATATTACAGTACCAAATACACGAAGTGGCTGAATATTGTAGTGTAAATTCATGTATGATTCTGCTCTTGTATTGGCCCCCCAAATAACTTCTAATACATGCGTTACAGGTATTATATGCAATAATGTTCCAAAAATATAGAAAAATAATGACATTACTGCCAAGATAAATACTACATTAGAAAATGCGTAAAAGATTTTTTTTCTCTCTTCATAAATAGAGACAAGAATACAATAGACACATAACAAAATAATAAACTTAGCCGAAAACCATTTGTTAAATCCATCTCTAATAATCATCTGAACAATATTATATATTCCAACGATTGAAACAAATCCAATATATGGAATTATTTCTTTTTTCAACACTTTTTTATAGCGAAGTGCTACTAATCCACATCCGCCAATTAAATATCCAAAGTAACAAAACATTCCCCTTGAGTCTTTTGCCCATATGGAAAAAACATCAAGAACAAGACAAAATGCCATAATATATAAACAGACATTTTCGATTTTTCTCAGACGATCCTCCATAGTTTTCCTCCTAACCTTTTACCTTTTTTATCGCTGCATTTGTAAAATATCCACTTCTAATTTTTTCTGACATTTCTACTGCATTTTTCTTTAATACTGCATAGTCTTCTTTATTTAACTTCGAAAGCTTTTCTTCTAATTCTTCTAATGAATGAATGCAAATACCTACTTTATTCTTTTCTACAAAATCTGCCATAGCAGCTTGTTGCCAAACAATAATAGGTACTCCAACAGATAAATACAAGGAACACTTATGAGGATTATTATATTGTTGATATTCTCCCATAATTCCTTTGCAAGCATTTAAACTGCCTCCATCCCATACTAAGCCAAAATGACTATGGCATAGTATCTTTGGAATATTCTGAGGTTCAAATGCCCCCTCGTATTTTATTTTGTTTGAACTATTTTTTTCTTCGTACCCAACTCCAAACAAATGCCACATTATATCTTGATTTTTTAGTTCATCTAATTTATATATAAATGGACTTTTTTCCATGGATAAATTTCCTGCAAATGAAATTTGATATGGATTTGTCGTTGGCATCTTATCTTCTGAAACCACTTCACTTTCTGTTTGATAATCAAAAATATCTAGGCAAATCATAGGTCTTGTACAACCATTATCAAGTAACCATTGTTTCATTTTCTCATTGTGTACTACAATCTTGCTATATTGATTTAATTCTTCGATTTCTTTTTTAATAAACTCTGGTTGTTTTTTATATAATCGTAAACATTCTAAGTCATGAATAAATGCAACTCCATGATTCTTAAACATTGGAGTAATCATTTTTTTATAAAAATCTCCAATATATAACGGATATTGTACAATTATCATACCTTTTTTTATTTTTTGCTTTACTCTTAATAAATGCCTTATATTTTTAAATTTATTTGTTCTTGTTACTGTACAATATGCTGGCTTAGCATCTGATAAAAAATACTCTAAATCTCTTCTAGCCTTGCTACCAGCATTTTTTGTATTTGTTTTACTTATTGTACGGTAATCTGCATCGTCTAAAATGTACTCTTTCATTTTATTATTCTCCATTAAACTTGGTATATAATTCTTCCATTTTTCTTGCTAAATCGTGAATATCATATCCTGCTCGTCTTATTTTTTCTTGACCTTTAACTCTTGGCATAGCTAATAAATGTTCCATACAGTCAATCCAATATTCCATAGAGTCATCAAGATTTGCAAAACTCACATTATCATTTATTTTGACTTCTGTTGGTATTGTAGTTGCTGCCATCACAGGCAGTCCTGTTGCTTGAGCTTCTAAAGCTACAATACCAAACCCTTCAAATATAGATGGAAATAAGAATATATCAAGAGCAGATAAAATTTCTTGTGTATCATTTCTTATACCTAAAAATAAGATATTTTTTTCTAAACCATACTCTTTTGCTAGCTGTTTCATGTCTTCCACCAATTCTCCAGTTCCAACTAATATCAATTTAGAATTACAGTACTTATTATGAAACTCATTGAAAAGTTTAATGATATATCCATGATTTTTTTGTGGAGAAAAACGCCCAATATGTCCTAACACAATAGCATCTTCTAATTCTAATTCTCTACGAACTTTATTGCGTATTTCTTCTGAATATTGAAACTTTTCCAAATCAATGGAGTTCTTAATCACTTCTACTTTATTTTTTCTTAATACGGAATTAGGAAACATCCACTCTCCAGCTTCCTTGGAACAAGCAAAATACGTATTCACTACAAAAGGTATTAATGGTTTGCACAACTTATGTAGCATCAAATCTCTTTTGGCCTTTTTTCCACTAGCATTCAACGCATTATTATGTGAGTGTAAAATTAACACCTTTGCCCCAGCTAACTTACAAACAAATAACTCTATCACTCTTAATGAAATTTCTGTATCCACATGAATGATATTATACTTCTCTTTTTTTACTATTTTGTATAATTGATACATTCGATGTAAAAATTTAAAAATTCCTTTTTTCTTGCTTGTTACTACAAAGCATCTACCACCTAATTGTTCTACTTCTTTTATTCTATCTGTTTCTTTATAAACAACATAGTCAAAGGCAACTTTATTAGAATCGCAGTGTTTCATTAAGTTTATTTCAAATGCTGTCACTCCATCGGTAAATAGTTTTTCACGAATGTGCAATACACGAACCATTGTTTTCTCCTATAATTACTTTTTATTTAGAGAATATTCAATCACACTATGACGTTCTCTCTTATCTTCTGGTGGAATCACCATATAATTACCATACATAGTAGTTAAATACTCATCTGGATTATTTTGAATCATAAATACTCTATCTTCAAATTGAGTTTCTTTTGCAGGAAAAAAGGACTCTCTTGTATAAATTTCACCAAAATAATGACCTCTTCCACTTGGAATCATAACATATTTAGAATTTTCATCTTTGTTTTTTGAAAGAAATTTCTCTGTTATCATAAGCCATTTATGAAGGGAAAAGAAAGAAAAGAAACCTCCAATTACAGTTTTAATGCGAACCACTTTACCCAATCCATCATTTCCTAAATATTGGAGTATTTTATCTTTTTTACTTCTAATTCTTACACAAGAGCAAATAAATAATAATGCCTCAGAAATTGTTCCATGAATTCTGCGTTTAAAAGCTGAGTCATATGTATTCTCTAATGGAAAAATATCTATAAACAATCCTGCTTTTTCTTCTTCCGGATCAAAAAGTTCCATAAATCGTGTACCTTTGACACGAATTTTCATAAAGCTCAAATCATACTTTTTCGATGTTTTCACATTTTGTATCCAATATTTTTCTGAAAACTCTTGTAAAAACTTTTCTTCAAACTGATCATAATCTTTTCTTGGCATACATAAATCTAAATCTTCATCCCAAGGAATGTATCCTTTATGTCGAATAGCACCTAGTGCTGAACCCCCACATAATGTATATGTTAATTGATACTTTTTACATACGAAAGCCACATCTTCCATAACATCAAGTAACATTTTTTGAATTTCCTCAATATCTTCTTGAGATAGATGATGTAATTTAGAATTACCTATGGCAACATTTTTAAACTTAAGATTTGTTTCTAACATAAGTTCCCTCTCTCCAATATAATTTCCATCTTATTTTTTATTATTTTTCATTTTATAATTATATTACTTCTATTAATATTTAACGTATCTTTAAAAACTTCCTGTATATTTTTTATGGAAAAATTTTGCACTTAGAAAAGCTTTCCCTTTTTTGAACCATGAGATAGGTTCCATGTATATAAATGGAACTTCTTTATAGCTATATCCATTTTGTAGAAGCCATACATCTAGTAACATTTCACTAATTCGTCCATAAACTCTTGCCTGAAATGCTGTATAATTGCTAACATCCATTTTTTTCTCGATTTCAAATAAAATAGAAAATAACCATTCACAATAAGAATC
The DNA here is from genome assembly GCA_944380055.1 of uncultured Lachnospiraceae bacterium. Taxonomy (GTDB): domain Bacteria; phylum Bacillota; class Clostridia; order Lachnospirales; family Lachnospiraceae; genus Fimimorpha. The sequence goes on along the minus strand of CALWGN010000291.1, from coordinate 844 downwards.
AAAAATTTCTTGTTTTGCAATTATCATATTAAACATATGGACTTTCTTTCGATTCATCACAGTGCGATAAGCATCTACATACTCTGGATACATATCCTTTAAAACTGCCTCAGTAATATCTAAATCTTGTTTAAAATGAGTATGCACATAATGAGAATATACAGTTTCAATCCAATAATTTCTTTTCTTTGGTAATATGATATCTGTTTCTTTGAATAATCTTTCCGCTTCTTTTTTCGTTAAGACCTTGTCAAGAGGAGTATTCCCTCTTGTTCTTCCTTTAAAATGTCTACGATAATGTGCTAATCCCTTATAATCTGCATCCAAATTTTTCCAAGCCCAATATAAACCTGTCAACTCACAAAAGCAACTATTTTTTTGTGAAATGTTATCTCCAGTATTATCTCCTAAATATCCAATATCTTCCTTTCCTTCTCTTCCTACATGAATTGGAAGATACATTTTATCCTCTGGCATTTGGTACTTTTTATGCGTAGCCACAAGGCATTTTATATTCATACAAAATTTACCTCTCTTATTTTACAAATTGTATTTAATTATACTATATAGCCCTATTATTGTCAATGAAGCGACATTTTACTCTACCACATTGACAATCTTCACTTTATTCCTATTTCTATTTTTCTTTTTGACTAATAATAATCAAGGCACCATAAAATGATGCCTTAATGTACCTATTCCTTTTTTCTCTACCTCTTAATTCCCATAAATCTCTTGATGTAATCGACTAATGGTAGCACTCCAATCTGGAACTAACATTCCCTGCCCACCAATATTCATACTTTGGAACAAACCATCATAAGGAACACGACTTGATACAATT
>CALWGN010000290.1 GCA_944380055.1 uncultured Lachnospiraceae bacterium | reverse complement strand
GTATCTTTAGCAATTACAGGGTGACTCATAAGAAAATTTTGTTGCAACTTATCCATATTTTTTTTCGCCCATTCATTGTCAGAACGAATCATACAAATGGTTGAATATATACCATATCCTGCACTTGTAATTTCATCTGAAAGCTTTGTCCCATCGCTATCGCGAATAACATCTGCTCCCCATTTCTTAGCCATTTTAAGCGTTAAGTCTTCATATCCTGCTGCTCCTGGTAGTGTAAAGCTTCCTTTTGTAAAGTTTTCCATTTTTCTTCTCCTTTGACATAAAATACATTTAGTTTATAAAAACGATGCCTTCTTTTCTAAAGAAACTGCTTCGTATTTTTCCATTTTTGTTTCTATACTATTAAATAATTTTATTATTTTTTCTATACTATTTTTATACATTGTAATTATTCTTTATATATTTATATGTTTATATAATAGTTATAATGTATAATATATTTTTTATATTAGAACAAAAAATATACAAAAAATATATTTTTATTAATTTTATATCCCTATATATTATAGTATACATAATTTTAATTTTTTTTCAATCAATTTATGAGTATAAAAATATTATTTTTTGTATATTTTTATATTTTATTAAATAAAATAAATAAATTACTTTCCAATATTACGAAAATATATTATAATATATGCATAATATTGTATTTAACATATAACTATGTCTGTATCGTTTCATATTTATATGTTTATTTATCTACACATTTATATATGCATTATTACCACTACATACTAAGAAAGGAGCGCTATGTTCAATCAAACTTTTTCATTCTTACCGAATAAAGAAAATAGTTCTTTTATTCCTGTTTCTAAAGATACTCTGTTTAACAAAGAACTTGGGTATGGATTTGTAACAGAAGAAAATCGTTCCAATAACAAAAGTCTACAAATTTCAGAAATTAATTCTGCTTTTGATATTCCTTTTTGGTATCAGGGACATAAACTTACTTCTATTGAACAAGATTTATTTGGTTGTTTCTTGTCAAATAAAGAAAATATCCCTCTTACTTTTAAATGTTCTGTTCCAAATAGAGGAAATTACAACGTGACTATATGTATTAAGACAAATGAACAACCACTTAAAAATATTATGATATTTACTGGTCGTCGTCGTCTAGCATTCATGGGAACAATAGGTAGCAACGAAACATTTAAAAAAACCTTTACGGTTAATGTTTCTAATATTATTCCTCGAGGATTTCAAGAAGTTTTTACTGATTTAACCATTGATATTACCGTATTAGGTTTAAATCCTCGTATTACAAGCCTTAAAGTGGAAGAAATTTCATGCCCTACTTTATATATTGCAGGTGATTCTACTGTTACCGATCAAGGTGGTACATACCCCTACAAACCAGAACATTGCTATAGTGGTTGGGGGCAAATGCTATCGTTATATATGTTGCCAAATATTTCCTTATCTAATCATGCACATTCTGGCCTAACAACAGAAAGTTTCCGTAGTGAAGGTCATTACAATATTGTATTAGAGGCAATCAAACCTGGTGATTATTTCTTGATGCAGTTTGCTCACAATGATCAAAAACTAGCTCATCTTACATCAGATGGTGGTTATCGAACAAATATTTTACACTATATTGATGAAATTAGAAATTTAGGAGCCTATCCTATTATTGTTACGCCATTAGCAAGAAATACTTGGAAAGGCAATGATGGTTCTTATAATGATTTATTAGATGCATACGCAAAAGAATGTATAAAAATAGGATTAGAAACAAATGTTCCTGTTATTGATCTTCACAAAAGAAGTTTAGATTTTATTATAGCGCATGGATTAGAACAGTCAAAACCTTATTTTTATCCAGATGACTATACCCATACTAACGATTATGGTGCTTGTGTTATGGCTAGATTTGTAGCAGAAGAATGTGTTAAAACTTGTACTGATACTATATTCAGACCGTTAATTAGCCACTTAATTCCTTGTAATTATAGTTTCTATCCACCTGCTACAATTTCAAATCCTACACCACCTAGTCATTTAAACGTATCATTAGAACATTCACCTATTTTTTCTAATGTTGAACGACCAAATGATAATGCTACTCGTGTTGACGCATTAGATTTTATTATAAAATCCATTGGATTTTTCCCTACAAATGTTTACAACGATATGTTTACAGATGTTATTGGTCATGAGTGGTTTGCTGGTGTTGTAGAATGTGCTTACCAAAATGGTATGATTGACCAAGCACTTATTATGGACAATCAATTTTTTCCATTAAAAGAAGTGACTTTAGAAGTATTTATTAGTCTTCTTATTAATGCTTTAAAAAGCAGACAGAAGCTTCCAGTACCAGTTTCTTGTGTCTTAGAAAAAAAGGCAAGCAATTGGTGTATTCCTTACATTCAACTTGCCATTCAATTAGGCTTTATTGATAATAATGCCGATTTACAAAAGGTATTAACGAGGGGAGAAGTTGCACAACTAGCTTCTAAACTTCGCTAATAAATAATAGATATTTTATATTTAGGAGAGGAAGATTATGAAACACACAAAAAATGAAATTTTAGAAAAAATCAACTTAGTTGTTGACAAATTAATGAATCTTGGAGCTCCTGAGGTAGAAGGAGATCTTTCTAACACTGCTACTCAGGAAAAGGGAATGATCGTTCGTGATTTTGGTATCCAAGAATGGGATTGGCCACAAGGTGTTGGACTTTATGGGCTATATAAACTGAGCCAATATTATAAAGATGGTCGCTTCGATGAATTTTTATCTAATTGGTATAAAACAAATTTAGAAATCGGATTACCATCTAGAAACATTAACACTACTGCTCCATATTTACCACTTGTAGATTTAATAGAACAGTTTAATGATCCAATTTATGAAAAAATGTGTTTTGATCGTGCTGAATGGCTAATGAAGCGTCTGCCACGTACCGACGAAGATGTTTTCCAACATGTAACAAGTGCTATTGGTGACCGTTTAGGCGTTCGCTTAAATGAAAATGAAATTTGGATTGATACTATTTTTATGACTGTTTTGTTCCTAAATAAAATGGGCCATAAATATAATCGTCAAGATTGGATAGATGAAGGAATCTATCAAGTAAAGAAACATATTGAATACTTATGCGATAAAAATACTGGTCTATTTTATCATGGATACACATTTGATGCAAAAAATAACTTTGGTGGCATTTTCTGGTGTAGAGGAAATTCTTGGTTTACTTTCGGTATTATTGATTACATTGAAGCATTTGGTAATAATATTGATCCAGAATTTAAGCAATTTTTATTAGATACTTATAAAGCACAAGTTGACACATTAGTTAAATTACAATCAGAATCCGGCTTATGGCATACAGTATTAGATGATCCTACTAGCTATGAAGAAGTTTCTGGTTCTGCTGCCATTACAACTGGTATTTTAAAAGGTATTAAACTTGGTATTTTAACAGATGAATGCTATAAAACATGCGCAGATAAGGCCATTGATGCAATCTGCGATAATATTGCAGAGGATGGGACTGTATTAAATGTTTCTGGTGGAACTGGAATGGGCTATAATGCAGACCACTACAAGAACATTATTATTGCACCTATGGCATATGGTCAGTCATTAACATTAGTTGCATTAGTAGAAGCGTTGTAATAAATTCTATTCAACTCAAAAAAAGCTATTGGGGATAAATGATTTTCTCTCCAATAGCTTTTTATTGTAACTTATCAAACATCCTAAAACTTTAAACAAGGATCTTCTCAAAGATTTCTCCTATCTTCTTCATATAATCTATAAGGATATCTGACGCCTGCTCATATTGTTTTTCACTGCTATTAATGCGTATACGGTTTCCCAAATCACTTTCAAGCTGTATATCCACCCTTATACTCTCTTCTGATAAAGCTTCAAACAATCTGTAAAGCGCCTCATTATCTGTCTCTGTAACAAATTGTCTTATCTCCAATTCATACAAATTATCCGATATCAGTGACAAAAAACGATTTAACTGCATTGGAGGCTGTATCTGCTTCTTTTCTGTCTCTGACATTCTATTATAAATATTGCAAACACATCCTATATATGAGAATATATTATTCCTGATGTAATCGTACTTATTGTTCACAATATTTTCATCTTCCAGCATCTTGACAACCTGTTTGGAATAGTACTTCATAGACTCCATATATCCAATACTTTCATTTAAAACAACATAAGTTACCATTCGTTTTTCTTTATAATCCTTTATACATGTGACTGCAATAAGCAAAATTCCCAATATAGATAAAACTGCATATATGATATGTTTTTTCTTCATTTTCTTACCACCATTCCCACCTGCATTTTTATCAGGTACCTGTATGTCTGCAAAGGAAGCACCATTATGATTGCTGTAAAATACTATGGTACCCTTTTAGCATTTTTTGCATATAATCATAAACAATTTCTTCCACTTGCTTACATTCCTTCCTTGTATAATTATTCGTTCTAAAATCTTCTCCGAATTTTTCCTCTAACATTTGAAGCGAATAATTTCCTTCCTGATAAAATAAATCACACAGTTGATTCAGTTGTTGTTTTTCTATGCCCATTTCACCTGCTATGTATTCTTTTATTTCCTCTAAACTAGCCTCTTCCTGCATTTCCGGGGATATTTCCCTTGCTTTTTCTTCTAATTGAGAAAAAAACTGTTTCCACTCTTTTTCCTTTTCCTGCTGTTCTTCTTCTAAGCTTTCGTAAAAATCAATCGCTGTCTGGGATAAATGAATCAATACTCTATCATAATACCAATGGATTTCAGTCTCTTTCAATAAGTATTCTGCATTTCTTGCCATTCCAAACACATTGTTAATGTACCCCTCCGCTAATATGTCTTGTTCATAGCTTTCCAGTCTTCTGATTTTATCTATATTAATTCCGATAAATATCAACGTAATAATTATTATAGCATAAACTAGTTTACTTTTTATTTTTTCCTTCATATGCATCATCCTGACATATTTTTACATTAATAGTTTCCGATGTAAGACACTGTAATTTGGTCATCATAGTCTGTTGTCTGCTTTTCTACTGTAAAACCACTGTCCAATTTGTTTCTTAATTATTTTCCAATCTCCCTCCTTTTCTAAAGTACATTGAATATCCCCAATTTGCTTTTCTACTTGTTCATACCTTTTGTTACTATTGTAGACTTTCAGTAAGAGGATATTGTTTTCTAAAAATTGCTCACAACTTATATATTATTTCACTAATATATTTGTTTTTTAATATTCAAATATTTATATAATTTTTAGCATAATATTTATATAATAATATTATTTAATTTTTATTTATATGTCATATATTATAAAAATTTATTTTGTTAAAATATATGTAATTTATAAAAAATAATTATTTAATTTCTCGTCATATCTAGGACAGCTTAATCTTTACCTTTCCCGCTTCATTGGATGACTACCTGTTTCCTGTTGTATCAGCTTCTCTTTGCTCGAAATAATTATATGATTAACCATAGTTTCAATATCGCTGACAATATGTGTGGCATACAATATAATCTTATCTTTTGAAAACTGGGCAGTATAATT